>CAYZUZ010000022.1:0-11005 GCA_964481795.1 uncultured Cryomorphaceae bacterium | reverse complement strand
AATAACAACAATTAAACTATGTCTAAAGGTAGTCTACTCGTAGTTGACGATGATCATTTAATACGTCAGGCACTCGCATTTAAGCTTGAAAAAGAAGGATACACAGTAAAGCTGGCAAATGATGGAGAAAATGCACTTGCTATGCTGGAAAATGAAAAGTTTGATGTGATTGTATCGGATGTGATGATGCCCTATATATCTGGATTTGAGCTATTAAAAATTTTAAAAGAAAAAGGCACCGAAGCTCCCATACTGCTGCTTACTTCACTCAATAATGAAAGCGCTGTGGTAAAAGCCTTTGACCTAGGTGCGGATGATTACATGACCAAACCTTTCAGTCCAAACGAACTGATTCAACGAATCAAAAAATTAATTGATAAGAAATAAGTAGGTGTGAAATATTATTTATCTTCTTTTTTTTTTCTGATCCTGGGCTTTAGCTCCACCTTTGCCAATCCTGATTCGCTATTGGTAGAGGCTGCTATTTTGGCTAGGGATAGTAAATATGAAGAAGCTCGTAATATGCTGAGTCCTTTGGCCGATAAATATCCTGATTATCTGGACATCAAATTAGCACTTGCCCAATACAATCTCTGGGATAATCAGCCTGAGGCTGCATTATCCTATGCGCATCAAGTTTTAAAAAAAGACAAAAAAAATCCCGATGCCCTGCTTATTGCATTAAAATCGTGCTTTGCCAAAAATGATGCAATTTGCTTTGATGAGCAAAGCAAAGCTTACCTCAAAGAATATCCTGATAGTTCGCATATCGTTAGAAGAAATTTAGCCTTGCTACTGGGTCAAAACAAAAAACATCGCGAAGCACGTAACTTATTGGTATCTCTTCGCGATTCATTCCCCTTTGATACCGAAATTGATGTTGAAATTGCCACCTACAGCTTTTTTATAGGTGATAGCGATTCATCGTTGCTCTATGCCAATAAAGCCATTGATAGGGAAGTGAAAAGGCATGATGCTCATTTGATAGCACTTAGGTCGTGCATAGCTTCAAAAAACGACTCGCTTTTTGATATGCAAGCCGAAAAATATTTGAGCGTTTTTCCAGATAGTACTGCCACTATTATGGTAATGAAAGGAGGTATGTTGTTTGAAAATGAAAAGTATAGCCAAGTCATTGCCCTGCATGATTCTTTGATGCGTAAATCGCCTCCCGATAGTTCACTAGCCGAATTGGCACACTTGGCTCGATTAAATTCTACCTATCATTTATTGGGCGCCTCCTACTCTTATTGGTTTATTGGCAACGAACCCGATCAGCCTAGGCAACAAATTACCTTAGATTATTTGTACAAAATAGATAAAGGAGCTTTTTTGGCACGCGTAAGCGCTGCCAATCGATTCGATATAAATTCTTATCAAATTGAAATGGAGGCTTATCCTATTTTTACCAAAAAGTTTTATGGCTATGCTCAAATGTCTTTTTCTGATGGAGTTTTGTATCCTTATTGGCGCTTAGGTATAGAACCTTACTACCTTACCGATGAGCTTTGGGAGCTTTCAGCTGGCTTGCGCTATGTAGATTTTGGCAGCCTTGATTTATTTAGTTATACCGGAACTATTGGTAAATATTATGGCAATTATTGGTCTAGCTTCCGACTCTCATATACGCCTTTTGCCAGCGTAGGAAACATACTGAATGCAAGCTTGAGTACCCGCGGATTTGGTGCCAAGCCCTTAGAATACTGGGAATTGAGAGTAGGATATGGTGTATCGCCTGAAAATGAATATTTAGATCGCGCTTTTGCGCTAAGTGGCCTATTGCGCAGCAGAGCCTTTAATGCTGCGGCCACTTATCAGTTTTGGCCAGAAAAAGAGTTTCTGGTAAGAGCAGGTGTGTTTTACGAAAGGCAAACACCTATTTTGCAAGCATTTGGCGATAATAATCCCATTCCACCTTTTGATGTATATGGCTTCACACTACTCATACAATTTTTATTGAAATGAACTTCATACGCGAAATAATTTTATGGTTTAATTCGCTTGGCGTAAAGTCGCAAGTAGTTTTGGTATTTCTGATGTCTATCGGATTTACAACTCTTTTCTTGTTCATCTCAGTAATTAGAATACGTGGAACGCGCGAGATTGAAGAATCAGCCAAAAACCGAAGCAGAAAAGTGCTTGAAGACCTCATCATGAGTATTATTTTTGAGGAATCGGCAGAAACGCGAACAGAGAAATTAGAGAGTTTGAAAAAAGTGGTCAACAATATAAAAAACCCTTTTGCAGCTGAAGTATGTAGAGAACTACTGTACGATGTAGGGAGCCAACTCGATGGAGAATCACAATCAATCATTGGTCAAATTTACCGAGAAACAGGGCTAAAAGAAAAAGTAGAAAAAGAGCTCAAAGAAGGGCAATGGGATAAAAAAGCCAATGCTATAGATGAAATTGGCGTAGCCCGATTAAGAGAAATGGTATTTGATGTGCTTGCTTATACCGACAATGAAAATGAAACTGTGCGCAACAAAGCCCAGCTTGTAGTTTTGAATTTGGGCGGATTGAAAGGCCTTGAATTTTTGAGGAATATTAAAACTCAAATAAGCGAATGGCAGCAAATACAATTGCTTGACCAATTATTGAAAATGCAATATGCGCAATTTCCACAAACCCAAACGTGGCTCAACTCTGAAAATGATTCGGTGGTGCAGTTGGCCATTAAGGTTGTTACACATTTTATGCAATTTCAAGATGCAACAGAGCTCATCAAATTGGTATCGCACAAGAATGAGAAAATTGTAAAGAAATCCATTCAAGCACTCACAAAACTAGGAATCAAGGACTGCGTACCTGTAATAAAATCTAATTTTCAGAGTTATAGCCCACTGGTGCAGCGAGAGGCCATCTATGCTTTGGGCGAACTAGGCGCCAAGGAGGAAGAACTTTTTTTATTAGACAACCTAATGTCGGAAGATTATGAAATGGTAAAAACCACTTCCGAAGCATTGTTGAAACTAGGTCAAAAAGATATGTTGTTTCAAATTAAAGACTCATTTCCTGATTATCAGAAAAAAATTATTGAATACACACTAGATGAACGAGTTTGACAATTCCACTTCACTCACAGACTTTATACTTACCGTACTGAATTTTTTCATTTACGGCTATACCTTCGTAGTAATGATATCGTACTTGATTTTGGGTGCGATTTCCATAATGCTAGCACGAAAATATTTAAGGTCTAATGAAAGCACCAACTATTTCGGATTGTTGCAATCGCCAGAGGCACCAAAAATCAGTATCATTGCGCCAGCCTTTAACGAAGAACTGACCATAGTTGATAATATACGCTCCATGATGAGCTTACAATATCCTGATTATGAAGTAGTATTGGTAAATGATGGCTCAAAAGACAATACCTTGCAACGCGCCATCGACGAATTCAACTTAGAACCAATCACATTTGCCGTGCCCAACATGCTACCTACCCAAGAGGTTAGAAATGTGTATCGATCTAAAAATCCTGTATTAAAAAACTTATTGGTAGTAGATAAAGAAAATGGTGGTAAAGCAGACGCTTTAAATTGCGGAATAAACTGCTGTACAGGAACTTACATTTTGAATATCGACGTAGATTGTATCTTAGAGCGCGATTGTTTGTTAAAATTAGCCAAACCCATTTTGCAAGAAACCGATAGCCTGGTAATAGCTACAGGAGGTGTGGTACGTGTAGCCAACAATTGTGTGGTAGAAAAAGGGGTGCTCAAAACCGTAAATATGCCACGCAACTGGCTGGCGCGCTTTCAAACTTTGGAATATCTAAGAGCCTTTTTATTAGGTCGCTTGGCTTGGGGTAGATACGAAGGCCTCATGTTGGTATCAGGTGCTTTGGGTATTTTTAACAAAGAAATATTGGTACAAGCAGGCGGATATAGCCCCAAAACAGTAGGTGAAGATTTGGAGCTGACCGTAAGAATGAGAAAATACTGTCTGGAAAACAACATCAAATACCGCGTAGATTTTATACCGGAACCTTTGGTTTGGACCGAAGTCCCTGAAAATACCAATGTGTTTTTGCGTCAGCGCAATCGCTGGACTAGAGGGAGCATAGAAACCATCATGACCCATAAAAACCTCTTTTTGAACCCCAAATACAAAAAACTGAGCTTGCTAAGCTATACCTATTGGATTTTCTTTGAGTGGCTCTCTCCATTGATTGAGTTTTTTGGACTTATCTCTTTTTTGCTTTTAGGAATGCTCAATTTAATTAATTTCAACTTCTTTTTATTGATGTTGGCTTTGGTTTTGGGTTTCTCTATTGCATTTACCTTATCAACCATTTATGTAGAAGAAGCAACGTACTTTCAGTATAAAAGTAAGCGAGGCTTAATACGCTTGATGCTCTTTGGTTTTTTGGAACCTTTTTTATACCATCCCTTGGTAGTTTGGGGTTCAGTAAAAGGCAATTGGGATTACTTTTTTGAAGGTAAAGTAACATGGGGCAAGCAGGTGCGCAAAGGCTTTACCGATGAAGCCAACAAACCACAATCGAACAAAGGCTTGCTTCGTCCGCGTGGTGTAAAAGAAGTAAAAAAAGCCAATAAACCTGCCAGAAGACTTAAAACTACTTAATAATCAAGTAGTTTTTTGAGCTTTTCTTGTACCTTTCCTGCATTGGGAATCATAGCTGCTTCCAAGGTACTATTGAGTGGAATGGCTGGCAAGCATTCGCTACCTACAAGGTGAATGGGGGCATCTAAATATTCGAAACAAAGCTCCTGAATACGTCCGGCTAGAGCTTGCGCAAAGCTATTGGGCAGAGCCTCTTCTGTAACTATAAGCACCTTGCCATGCACCTTGCAGCGCTCTACAATCAAGGCTTCATCTATAGGAACCAAGCTCCTCAAATCGAGTATCTCCACTTGACCTTTAAAAGATTTAGAAGCAGATTTGCTCCAATAAACGCCCATTCCATAACAAATAATTAATGCTGAATTGGCCTTCTCTATACTCTCTAAATCAGCTTCTTGAGCTATACGACCTTTGCCTATTGGAATCACATATTCTTCATCAGGCTCTGTGGTTTTTGCTTCTTCGGTACCTTTTATTTTGCTCCAATACAAGCCTTTGTGCTCCAGCAATACCACCGGATTAGGATCGTAATAAGCCGCTTTCATAAGGCCTTTGAGGTCGGCACCGGTACTCGGGTACACCACTTTGATGCCTCTTATGTTGCACAAAACACTCTCTACCGACGATGAATGATAAGGCCCACCGCTGCCATAAGCACCTATAGGCACTCGTATCACAGCGGAGGCTGCCCATTTGCCATTTGACAAATAATATGACCTACTCAACTCAGTAAATAATTGATTTAAACCTGGCCATATATAATCAGCAAATTGAACCTCAACTATAGGTTTTAATCCTACAGCTGCCATACCCACCGTACTGCCAATGATAAAAGCCTCCTGAATGGGTGTATTGAAAACCCGCTCATCGCCAAATTGCTGCGCCAAGGTAGCAGCCTCGCGAAATACACCTCCCAATCTGCGACCCACATCTTGGCCATATAGCAGGGCTTCAGGATGCTTTTGCATGATTTCGCGTATGGCAAACAATGCACTGTCAACCATTACCGTAGGCTCCTTTCCTTCAGGTTTTCTCAAACCTTTTTCTTCTGTAATAGGCGTAGGTGCATAATCATGAAGATACAAATCTTCAGGACGGGGATCTTCGGCTTGCAGTGCTTTACTGTAATCGGCCTGAACCTTGGCAATGCTATCAGCAGCTATTGCCTCCAGTTCTGTTGAATCAATGCCTTGCGAAAGCAAAAATGCGAAGAATTTAGGCAAGGGATCGCGTTGTTTATGTTCCTCTAAATCATCGCGATACCACTCTCTACGAACGCCAGAGGTATGATGACCCAAAAGCGGCACAGAAGCATGTATCAAAAAAGGTCTACGCTCCTTCCTAATTTTTTCAAGTGTTGATTTAAGTGTATTCCAGCAGAGGTCAAAGTCGGTACCATCTATTGAAATGATTTCTATACCCTTAAAACCTTGGGCATACTCTGCTGCATTGGTTATTCTTATTTCAGATGCATGAGCAGAAATATCCCATTCGTTATCTTGTACCAGGTATAAAATAGGAAGCTGCTTCAAAGCGGCCATGTGGAGGGCCTCGCTTACTTCACCTTCCGTCATAGCGGCATCGCCAATAGAACAAACGGCCAATGGATAATCTCCCAATCCAAGACCTTGATTTTCTTTGTATTGTATGCCCATAGCTGCGCCTGTAATGGGTATGGCTTGCATACCCGTGGCAGAACTTTGATGCGGGATTTTAGGCATATTGGGCCTGTTTAAGCTTGGGTGCGAATAATACGTGCGTCCGCCTGAAAAGGGATCATCACGCTTGGCAAGCAATTGAAGCATAAGCTCATAAGGTTGCATACCTATGCCCAATAGAATGCTATCATCGCGGTAGTAGGCACTGAGATAATCTTGCGGTAGCAATTGTAAACCTAGGGCAAGTTGTATAGCCTCATGCCCACGCGAGGTAGCATGTACATATTTAGCTGTTATTTCTTTGTTTTCTTCGTACAAATCGCTCATGGCACGAGCAGTGGTCATGAGGCTCCAAGCCTTTAGGAGTGTATTTTTTTCAATCATTACAAGGATGTAATTTATTCTTCAATTTCGAAGTGCAAATATCCATCATAAGCCAATAAAGACTTCGCTTTTCAACTTTTTTTATTCAGACTTTAATCTACAAAGGTTTTTTTAAATACTTTCGTAGCATCTAGAACGATCCAGAAAAAACAAAGAATCATGTCGAATAACGAACAATTGGAGCAATTGCATACAGCGCTTTCTGCGGCTAAAGGGAATACCTATTTTTACTTGATCGGTGAAAATTCAAGTATTTCCATTTCAGATTTAAGGGCCAAACATCAAAATGAGTCAGAACATATGTTTGGTGCTGTGTTTCCAGAGGTAATTATTGGAGGTAAATCGTCCTCTGAATACGTTGATTTGGTGAAAATAGACACACTGCTACAACCCCTTGTGATACAAAATATGAGCGATGATTTAAGTAAACACATTTCTCCAGAGCTCATACAAAAAGTAGCTGGATCCACCGCCATAGTGTTGGTAGATGGATTGTCGAGCTATACAGCAGAGTTTTTAGAAAACCTCTATCAGTTGCTAGGCAATAAGGTACAATATATAGGTGGCGGGGCCGGTTCGCTCACCTTAAAGCAAGGAGATTGTTTGTTTGATAAAAAAGATTTTTTTTACAACGGGGCGCTTGTAGTCTTTTTGAAGGGGAAAGCCTCCTTGGGTGTAAAACACGGTTGGGAGTGGATCAAAGGTCCGCTGATGGCCACCAAAGCAGAAAAAAATATAGTGATGGAAATCAATTGGAAACCCGCTTACGAGGTGTATAAAAATGCCGTGGAAGAGGATTCCAAAGAACCCATAATCTGGAGTGATTTCTTTTCTATTTCTATGAACTATCCCTTGGGAATGATCAGTCATGGCGATGAAGTTATCGTACGCGACCCTATCTCGGTATACATGGGATCAGGACTATCGTGCGTAGGTGAAGTGCCTGAAAACAGTGCCTTCGGAATACTCAAGGGCAAGCCTGAGCAATTAATACAAGCCGCAGGCGAAGCTGCAAAACAAGCGGTAAACAATTATACCCAAGGCAACGAAGCCGATTTTTTGGCGCTTTTCAACTGCATTTCACGAAGGCTCTTTTTGGCAGAAAAATTTGAAGAAGAGCTCAGTATGATTTGCAGCACGGTAGAAAAATCAGCCATAAAATCACAAAGAACCCTAGGAGCACTCACTTTGGGTGAAATAGCCTCCGACAAGCAAGGCTTCCTCTATTTTTACAACAAAACCACAGTAGTATCACTCATAAAAAATTAAACAAAGAGCGCTATTGATGCACTAAAAAATTGGACAAAAAATGCAAAAAAATCAAGATTTTATATGGAGTCTCTTTTCGGCCTATGAAATATCGATGAGCATAGGCAAGCACAACGAACTCAGGCCTATGCTCAAAGAAGCACTAAAACCGCTGATGAGAATATTTCAACTTTCGGGTGTAGCTGTGTATGCATTAAGAGAAAAAAAAGGGAGAAATTCGCTTGAAAACATCTATTCTATTCCAACAGAAATTCCTGAAAATTGGCCCATACTTCAAACGGAAAATGAGCTCAATAACTGGCTAAAAAATTATACTATAGCAGCGTTTTACAAACGCTTGCCCATTAGCATCAGAGATATGGGTTTCAACGATTGCATAGTATGGCCACTTAAAGATTACGGGGTACTGATTTTGTACAAAGATGGATTGTACATACAAGATGAAAACGAAAAATCTATGATTCCGGTAATGGAAAAATTGGGGTTGGCCTGCCGAAATTGCGAACTCAATGATATCTTCAATACCCAAAGACTCACCTTAGACGCTACCTTTAATTCGAGCTTTCAACTTTCCTTTTTAATTAATACCCAAGGTAAAATATTCAGTGCCAACCAAACTGCCTTGCAAGCCATACAAAAAAAAGAAGAAGATATAGTTCATTTGCCTTTTTATGAAGCCGATTTTTTTCTCTCAAAACCGCAAAAAGAAATCATTAAAGAGTACGTAGAAAAAGCTTTATCGGGCCAAACCATACTTACTGAAACAAGTTTTTTTACGGGTCAAAAAATAATCACCATAGAACTTGTAATAAAACCCGTATTTAATGCTCAAGATCAGGTGAGTTTTCTGGTGGCAGAAGCTTGGGATATTAGTCAGAATATAGCCTTACAGCAAAAGAGTGAATATGAGCAATTACTTTTAAAAACAGTGATTGAAATTATACCTGATGCTCTGTATGTAAAGGATAAAAATAAAAGAAAGATATTAAGCAATCCTGCTGATTTAAAAAATATTGGACTCTCAGAATCGGAAGTGCTTGGCAAAAATGATTATGAATTATATCCCCCTGATATAGCGGATAAATTTGATGCCGACGACAGTAAAGTTATTGCCACAGGTCAACCGATTATCGAACGCGAAGAATACTTAGTAAACAAAAACCAAAAAGGTAAATGGATATTGACCTCCAAAATACCGCTAAAAGATACAAGCGGCAATGTAGAAGGATTGGTAGGAGTAGGCAGAGATATTACGGAGTCGAAAAAAATGATGGAAGAGCTCAAATACAGAGCAGAATTTGAGAAACTATTGGTGGGTTTTTCTGCAAAGTTTATATCGTCGAATATAGAAGATCTGGATGAGAACATCAATGATTCGCTCAAAGCCATAGGAACCTTTTGTAATACCGATAGAGCCTATATTTTTCTTTTTGATGAGCCCGGAAAAGTAATGAGTAATACACATGAATGGTGTGCCCCAGGCATCAGTCCAGAGATTGATAACTTGCAACTCATCCCATCCGAAATATTTCCCCAATGGATTGCTACATTACTAAGGTTTGACAATGTGTACATACCCAGTGTAGAAGACCTACCCGAAGAATGGGAGGCGGAAAGACAAATATTAGAACCACAAGGAATTTTATCAACCGTATCGGTACCTCTTATTGTTGAAGAAAATTTAATTGGCTTTGCAGGCTTTGATTCTGTGCAAAACAAAAGAACTTGGAGCGAAGAAGACCTCAAACTTTTGAGAATCTTTGTCGACTTATTAGCTGTATCCATCGATAGAAGATGGAAGGCAGAAAAAATCACTAAATACAACCATAATTTAGAAAAAATAAACGAGGAGCTCAATCGCTTTGCTTACATAGTTTCGCATGATTTAAAAGCACCTTTACGCGCCATAAACAACTTAAGTGAGTGGATAGAAGAAGACATAGGCGAGCAGTTGCAAGGCGAAACCAAGGAGCAGTTTGGATTGCTCAGAGGGCGTGTGCGCAGATTAGAAGATCTGATCAATGGGATTTTGGAATACTCGCGTATTGGTCGTGTAAAATCAAAAGTAGAGGCCGGACAGGTAGATAAAATAGTGCAGAGATGTACAGATAAATTTAAAGACAATCCGAATGCCAAATTCATTATCAAGGGAAAAGAAACCCATATTTCTAGTGAACTCAATGCCCTAGAGAGTGTGATTTGTCACTTGGTAAGCAATGCAGTAAAATATGGCGACAAGGCCCTTACCGAGGTAGAGATAAGCTGGAAAGACTTAGGCAAGGTTTTAGAATTTAATGTAAAAGACAACGGACCTGGTATACCTAAAGAATTTTACGAAAAAATATTTTTGATGTTCCAAACCTTAAAAGCAAGAGATGAATTTGAAAGTACCGGTGTAGGATTGGCCATAATTAAAAAAATCATAGAAGATAAAAATTGTGATATTTGGGTAGAATCACAAGTAGGAGAAGGAAGTAACTTTAAGTTTACTTGGCCTAAGTACGAACTTAGAGAAACTTTACTAAATGTTTAAATATTTTAATGTAAGTATTTGCATATTTAAAAAGCCTGACTATTTTAGTCAAAAATTAATATTAACCAATTATTCATTCATTTTTATGAAAAAAGTTTTAGCAGTTTTAGCACTTGGTGCTTTCACCTTGGGTTCATGTCAAAAAGAAAGAACATGTGAATGTACAATTAACGGAGAAAAAACTTCATTTACCATTCCAAAAGGTAAAAAAAGTGATCAAGAAAACGCCTGCAATGTTTTGGCTTTGTCTGGTGGAAATTGTGAGTTGAAATAATTCAATTTTAACTTATTACAAAAAGGGTTGAATGCACATTCAACCCTTTTTTTGTGTCTCAAACTTTAAACCTGCTAATAATGTTGCGAAAACTCCTTATATATCTCATAGGAATATTTTTTATTGCTTCATCTTTACTCAAGCTTTACCCCATAGAGCCTTTTGAACTTCAATTAACCCATATTGGATTTGCTTGGAAAACTTCAGCAATTATTGCAAGACTCATCATTATTTTTGAGTTTGCACTAGGGCTTGCACTACTTTTATATAGGTATCAAAAAAGAGTGCTTATACTTG
>CAYZUZ010000021.1:0-11183 GCA_964481795.1 uncultured Cryomorphaceae bacterium | reverse complement strand
TTTACAAATCTAGATCCTTACAGCAATGAATTTTTATTTGAATGGTACGATGATGATAAGGATATTTTTAGTGAAATTCCTAGAGGAGCTTGGTTTGTATGGGATGGTCACCTCTCTTTGCAACGCAGATTGCCACTGGAAGTCCTTTCAGAATCTGGTAAATTTCGCTTAGTAAAAGTATTTAAACCCAAAGACCCTTTGGTGATGCACGAGGACATTCCCTATTCCATTCAGGTTTTTGAACGCATTCCAGATTAGTGAATTCTATTAGAACCAAATCCAGTCATTGTCTTTATTTTTGTGATTAGATAAATGTTTGTATTATGAGCAAAATCCTTGAATTTAGCGACTTAGATCTATCACGTGAATATTCTTATTCCGATTATTTAAAATGGCATTTCAAAGAGCGTGTGGAACTTTTTAGGGGCATGATAAAAAAAATGAGCCCCGCTCCTAGCAGATTGCATCAAGATGTTTCATTACAACTTGTAGTATCAATACATAAAATTTTAACAGGTCAGCCTTGTAAATTATACTCCGCGCCTTTTGATGTGCGATTGCCTATCCCTAGTGCCAAAAAAGACACCACCGTGGTACAACCTGATTTATGTGTGGTTTGTGATACTTCAAAACTTGATGAAAAAGGATGCAACGGTGCACCCGATCTGATTGTAGAAATACTTTCACCCGGTAATTCTGAAACCGATATAAAAACCAAATACAGTCTTTATGAAGAAGCAGGCGTAAAAGAATATTGGATGGTGCAATTAGTAGATAAAATGGTGTTGGTTTATACTTTGATTGATGGCAAATACGTGGGCCTAAAGCCTGTAACTTCAGGCGAACACATTACTAGCAAGGTGTTTCCCAGTATTAAGATTTCGATAGATGACATTTTTGAAGGCCTCTAGCGCCCTTTGCCTTTTACCGCTTTTTCATAATTAGGCTCGTAAAGAAAATCCCACCAACCGGGTGGATGTTCAAGGGCAAAGAAGGCATATTTATAACTCTTCCAGGTATTGCCGTGGTGGTGTATAATACCCTCTTGGTACTGCCAGGTTTGAAATAGGTTTAATGCCATACCCGCCACAAAACCCGCCACCACAACTGGCTTTATATATCGGTGAATCCTCATCAGAAAATTGAGCCCTGCCGCCAATGGAAGTGCAAGCAGAGGATACGCATCAACAAGGGTGCGCGCTCCAAAACCGCCTCCATACCACCAACACCACCACGCAAAGGTGATGTATACAAACAATGAAATCAATAGTAACAATGCTGTGGTAGCCTTGCCAAATCTGCTCCATAAGGCCAAAAATCCAGGAATAATCAGCAATAATGTGGGGCTGTACACAAATAATCCTTTGCGAAAGCTAAACAAACCACTGAAGATTTTAGAATCTGCCCAAAAAAATCCTTCTTCGCCATAAGAATAATAGATCCATTGGCCAGACATATGTTTCCAATAAAACAACTGCGGCAGTAAAACCACGAAGGCCAGAAAGACCGCAAATAATCCGTGTTCGGCTACCTTAAGCCAGTGTTTTTTCCAATTGAATTCTATCTTCAAAAACTGAAAGGCAAATACAGCAAATGCCAATAATAGAATATTCACCGGACGAATCCACACGATCATGCCGGCCACAAGGCCTAGCATTATTGTATAACCCCACAAACCAGTACGCCACCATTGCAAGGCATTGTACATAAACAGCGACATCAAACTGAAGGTAAAGGCATGAGACATGGCATTTTCAAAAATGCTGTAGTGGTATAAGTTGGTGTTAAAAAACAAGAGCAAAGGAATCCAAAAGGCCAACCATTCCTTTTTGAATATCAACAGAATAACTTTATACAGATAAAACAAACCCAACCACAACCACGGATAAATAGCAAAAACCAATGCCACTCTATAAGGTATGCTATAGCCATCAGCTGCGTATCCTAATATCGGTGCTATAAAATGGGCTATTAAAAAAGAAGGCGCATAAAGCACCGACAATCCCGCGGTCATTTTTTCGGGTTTATCCAACTCAAAGGTGAAAATCTGCATTCGATTGCTATCCACATTCCATGAGCGCTGTGTGTAATCGCCTGATATAAATGTATTAGGCAAATAGCTGTAATAATTGTGGATATCCCATTCCATGATGGGTTTATTTTGCCACGGTTGCTGATAAAACTGCATAAACAGGCAAAACAACACAACGATGCTTGCCGGCCATGCGGGATGGTAGCGTAACTTTTCGAGCATCAAAAAGTCATTTCAGGAATTTCTCCTTCTACTATTAAATGGCCCTCAGTAGCGGCTATAATTTGCTCTACGCTTACACCGGGTGCGCGTTCTAGCAATACAAATCCTCTATCGGTAATATCAAAAACACCCATATTACTCACTACTTTTTTTACACAAGCTACCCCAGTTATTGGCAGTGTACATTCTTTTAATAGTTTTGAATTTCCTGCTTTATCGGTATGCATCATGGCTACAATGATGTTATCGGCACTGGCTACCAAATCCATAGCACCACCCATGCCTTTTACCATTTTGCCGGGTATTTTCCAGTTGGCAATGTCTCCTTTTTCTGAAACCTCCATAGCGCCCAGTACCGTCATGTGTACATGCTTGCCGCGTATCATGCCAAAACTGGTGGCCGAATCGAAAATAGCGCCCCCAGCCAAAACGGTTACAGTCTGTTTTCCTGCATTGATCATGTCGGCATCTTCTTCGCCCTCCCAAGGGAATGGCCCCATGCCTAGCAATCCATTCTCCGACTGAAATTCCACTTCTATACCCTCCGGAATGTAGTTGGCCACCAAGGTGGGTATGCCTATTCCAAGGTTTACGTAGTAACCGTTTTTCATTTCGCGGGCTATGCGCTGGGCTATTTGGTTTTTATCGAGCATAATGATTCTGAGATTTTGATGGGGTAAAAATCGGGTATAAAAGGGCAATGAGCCAAGTATAGGGCTGATTATTTAATGTAGATAGGTCATTGTTCTAAAACAATGCCCTCATTTCTCAAGGTTTCTAATATAAAATCAATGCGTTTTTTTGGGCTTACTCTGGGCAATACTTGTACTTCGTAGCCCCAGCTTTTGTAGGTATGCATCAGCTCTGAATAGATGCTGTTGGCTTTTTCAAAACTCTCCATCCGCTCTCCATCGCCCTTGTAAATAGCCTCCCAAGGGGGCGCCATAAATACGGTTTTGTGGTATCTATTGTGCTCTGTCCATTCCAAAAATGCAGGCGTTGGCTTCAAACCCTCCAGGGGCAAATATGCCAAAGTATCTAGATTGCTGCGATCGTAGAAATTGATGCCGGCCTGTGCTTCCCCATATTGTTCCACACGCTGCTCAAATACTTTTTGACTAAAAGTAGCCAAATCATCCCACGGCAATATGCGCGAGCCTGATGACAATGATTCCTGAATGATTTGTCTTGATTTTTCTTCTAAACAGTGATAACCAAGCTTTTGAAGCTTATTTACGAGGGTGGTTTTTCCACTTCCGGGGCCTCCACTGATCACTATGCGCCATGTATGTGATGATTGCTGCATCTAGCTTTTGAAAAAAGAAAAAAGGGCAAGCTTACCATATCACACCGCTACGACCCGCTACCCTTGCTTCATTCCTGACCTGGGGGAGTTTACGAGGAGCTGGTTGTATGGGACTTGCCCCGGTCGGCAAAAGTACATCAGCACATCTTACCTACAAACAATATTTCACCTTCAATTTCTATATGGGCGCCTGTCAGGCTATACGTTACAAGTCCTCGGCATAAGCTGCCTTTCGTAAGCCCCTCAAGTAGCTCCCTTTAGGTCGCTCTTGTGCGGCTACTACAGGTGGCGCTTCTGCCTGTGGGCTTTTCACTTCTATCCTGGGCGCTTGGCTGGGTGCTCACCTACAAGTTTTTATCTAAAAGGAAATCGCGAAAAATTCTCCGAGTTTTTTGGGTATAGGCACAAAAACATTTATAAATCTAATTTTTTTTGGGTACAAGCACAAAAAGTTGTTGACGTCAATAAAGCATATCTACATTAAAGAATACGTCTTAAATATTCATTTCTATGAAGCTTATCAACGTAATTTTTTGATTAGATTTGCTACTTAAAATAGAAAACCTCAAAATCATGTCAAATCTTACCCCAGAAATCAAAAGTCAAGCCTCTAAGTTTGGGCTTATTTCCGCAGCAATTATCGTTGGCTACACCCTTATTGCTTATTTGGTTGATATGTCGCTCTTCACCAATACGTGGCTTGGGGCATTGCGGTTTGTGGTACTCATTGTGGTATTAATACTGGCTGTAAATGCAAGTAAAAAACTCATGGGCGGCTATATTTCCTTTGGTCAAGCCTTTACAGCTTCTTTTATCACATCGCTCATCGGAACCTTGATTTCCACGGCTTTTACGATTATTCTGTTTGATTTTATTGATAAAGAAGCAGCCGCACAAATCACCGAATTGGCTATTGAAGCTTCTATAGAGATGATGGAAAAATTTGGAGCTACGGATACCGACGCTATTGATAAAATGCAAGAAGAGTTGAGAAATAACAACCAATATTCTACTGCCAATCAGGCCAAAGGATTCTTTTATGGTTTGATTTTTTACGCTGTTTTATCTTTGGTAATTGCAGCATTTACCAAAAAGAATCAACCCTTAATGGATTAATTTCAAGCTGTTGAAAGATAAAGAAAAAGACTTTGACGTATCGCTGGTGATTCCCTTGCTCAATGAGGAGGAATCGCTTCGCGAACTCTACGAGTGGATAGACCGCGCTACCAAAAAAGCCTCGCTTACCCGCGAGGTTATTTTTGTAGATGATGGCAGTACCGATGGTTCTTGGCACGTAATAGAACAAATTGCTGGCAACGACCCCAAGGTGCGAGGCATTCGCTTCCGCAGAAATTCAGGTAAATCGGCAGCCCTGGATGCAGGCTTCCGGATTGCTAAGGGAGAGGTGGTCATCACTATGGATGCCGACCTACAAGACAGCCCCGACGAAATAGAAGGGCTTTATAAAATGATTATGGATGAAGGCTACGACCTCATCTCTGGCTGGAAAAAGAAGCGCTACGACCCATTGAGCAAAACCCTGCCCACAAAACTCTTCAACTGGGCTACGCGCAAGGTTTCTGGTATTTACCTCCACGATTTCAATTGCGGCCTCAAGGCGTATAAAAATGAAGTGGTAAAGGCTGTAGAGGTGTATGGCGAACTACATCGCTACATACCTGTGCTGGCTAAATCAGCCGGGTATAAAAAAATAGGCGAGCGCGTGGTGCAGCACCAAGCACGCAAATATGGTCACACAAAATTTGGTTGGGAGCGTTTCGTAAACGGCTTCCTCGATTTGATTACCCTCGCTTTTGTATCTAAGTTTTCTAAGCGCCCCATGCACTTTTTCGGATTGCTAGGCACCTTGATGTTCTTTTTTGGCTTTGGCGCTGCACTATGGATAGGCGGCTATAAAATTTACGCTTTGCAAATGGGCATTCCTGCCATACTTGTAACACAAGATCCTTGGTTTTATATCTCATTAATTGCCATGGTTTTGGGCACACAATTGTTTTTAGCCGGATTTTTAGCGGAGCTGATTATTCGCAATCGCCCTAAAGAAAAAGGCAATAACATAGCCGAAAAACTGAATTATTGATGAGTAAACCTTTGTTTTTTAGCCTTATAAGCCCAACTTTTGGTCGCCCCGAGGAGGTTGTTGAATTTTTAGATAGCCTTACCCATCAGCGATATAAGCATTTTGAAATCATTTTGAGCGATGGTACACCTGGCGATACTCTAAGGCCTCAACTCAAAAAATTTACCGATAAAAAAGACTTTCCGCTCACCATTCTTTATAAAGAGTTTATAGCGGTGAGTCCTGCTCGCAATGTAGCAGCCCAAAAGGCACAAGGAGATTATCTGCTTTTTTTAGATTCTGACACCTTGATTCCTGCGAATCTGCTTGAAATTTTAAACGATTATTTGAAAAAAAATCCTGTGGATTTGTTTGGTGGCCCCGATTTGGCTGCCCAAGATTTCACAGATTTACAAAAAGCCATCAACTTCAGCATGACTTCATTCATTACTACGGGCGGCATACGCGGGGGTAAAAGAAGAACAGCTGCTTACCATCCTCGTGGCTTTAATATGGGCATACGCAAAGAGGCGTTTGATTCTGTAGGCGGCTATTCAGATTTTTTGTGTGGCGAAGATATAGAGCTGAGCGTGAGACTTATAAAAGCAGGTTACCGCAGTGGGCTTATTCACGAGGCTGGTGTTTTTCACAAGAGAAGAACAAGCATAAAAAAGTTTTACAAACAAGTGTACCGCTTTGGCGCAGCTCGCATCAACCTCAATCAAAGACACCCGGGCACCTTGAAGCTGACTCATGCCTTTCCAGCGCTTTTTACCTTGGGCTTCATAGGTGCTGTTTTGGGTTATAGTTTATCTCCCATTCCACTGGCGCTTTTTCAATTGTATATGATGGCTGTATTTATTACTGCTTTATTCAGTATGAAGCGATTGGAGCTTGCGCTCTTCGCCTTTATCACTACAGGAGTCATGATGTTTGGCTATGGTTTGGGGTTTTTGCGCAATGCATTAGAGGTGTATGTATTAGGCAACAAACAGGGAATCAAATTATAATTTTTTCAGGGCTTTTTTCTTATTACATATCAAGCAAAAAGCCGCAGAACTATTACGGTTCTACGGCTTTTCTTTATTAACCAAACAAAAATTTTGCTCAGCTAGGCTACACGATTACATCATGCCGCCCATACCTCCACCACCCATAGGTGGCATCGAAGGCTCATCTTTAGGCACATCGGTTATTGTGGCCTCAGTGGTAAGTATCATGCCGGCTACTGATGCAGCATTCTCCAAAGCTACACGGGTTACTTTGGTTGGGTCTATAATACCTGCCTCGTACATGTTTTGATATTGTTCTGTTTTTGCATTGTATCCGAAGTCTTCTTTGCCTTCTTTTACTTTAGCTACAACCACGCTGCCTTCTTGTCCAGCGTTTTCTACTATCTGACGCAAAGGCTCTTCAATAGAACGATATATTATGGCCATACCTGTAGTTTCATCGTCGTTGTCGCCTTTGGCACCTTCCAATACAGCGGCTGCGCGCACCAAGGCTACACCTCCTCCAGGTACTATACCTTCTTCTATGGCTGCACGTGTAGCAGCTAAGGCATCATCTACTCGGTCTTTCTTCTCTTTCATCTCTACCTCAGAGGCTGCTCCTATGTATAATACGGCTACACCTCCTGCGAGTTTAGCAAGGCGCTCTTGCAATTTTTCGCGATCATAATCAGAGGTAGTAGTTTCAATTTGTGCTTTGATTTGATTTACGCGTGACTTGATTTCTTCGGCATCACCCGCTCCATTAACTATAGTGGTGTTGTCTTTGTCGATAGATACTTTTTCGGCACGGCCCAGCATATCCAAGGTAGCATTTTCTAGTTTGAATCCGCGTTCTTCGCTTATTACAGTACCTCCTGTAAGTATGGCTATATCTTCGAGCATGGCTTTTCTTCTATCGCCAAAACCTGGGGCTTTTACTGCGGCTATTTTGAGGGCTCCGCGTATTTTATTTACCACCAAGGTAGCTAGTGCTTCACCATCTACATCTTCTGCTATGATTACTAATGGACGTCCGCCTTGGGCTACCGGCTCTAGTACAGGAAGCAACTCTTTCATGGAAGAGATTTTCTTGTCGTAAATCAATATATAAGGATTGTCCATTTCGGCAATCATCTTATCGGCATTGGTTACAAAATAAGGCGACAAATAACCTCTGTCGAACTGCATACCTTCTACTACATCTACGGTAGTATCGGTTCCTTTGGCTTCTTCTACAGTGATTACGCCTTCTTTTTTAACTCGCTTCATGGCCTCTGCTATTAGGCTGCCAATGGCATTGTCGTTGTTGGCTGATATGGTAGCTACTTGCTCTATTTTATCATAGCTGTCGCCTACTTCTTTTGATTGTGCTTTAAGGTTGGCTACTACTTTTTCTACAGCTTTGTCTATTCCGCGCTTCAAGTCCATAGGGTTGGCACCTGCTGCTACGTTTTTAAGACCTTGTGTAATTATAGCTTGAGCCAATACGGTAGCGGTAGTGGTACCGTCGCCAGCTATATCACCGGTTTTTGAAGCAACTTCTTTAACCATTTGAGCACCTAAGTTCTCAATTTTGTCTTCCAGTTCTATTTCTTTGGCTACTGTTACCCCATCTTTGGTGATGTGAGGTGAGCCAAATGACTTTTGAATCACTACATTGCGGCCTTGTGGACCTAGGGTTACTTTAACCGCATTAGCCAATGCATCTACGCCCTTTTTAATTTTGTCGCGGGCTTCTACATTAAAATGAATTTCTTTTGCCATCTTGTTATGAATTGTGTTTTTAGGTTAATAATTTATGTTAGATAATTGCCAGGATATCGCTTTCACGCATGATAAGGTAATCCTTGGCCTCGTACTTGAGCTCAGTACCTGAATATTTACCATAAAGTACGGTATCGCCTACCTTTACAGTTATGGGCTCATCTTTTTTACCATTACCTACAGCTACTACTGTGCCTTTTTGTGGTTTTTCTTGTGCCGTGTCGGGTATGATTAATCCTGACGCTGTTTTGGTTTCTGCTGGAGCGGGCTCTACTAGCACGCGGTCAGCTAATGGACGAATGTTTAGTTCTGACATAAACTATAGATTTTAATGTTAATTCTAAAATTTGTTTGATTTACGCAGCGCATACAGTCGAATAGTGTGCCAATCGATAAAAATGGAAGTTTTGGCATATTTGCCCTGACAAGGTGTCGGGGGGGCAGGTGGGTTTCTGATAGATTATTGCTTGTCTATCTGCCTAAATATCTCATACAGCCCCATTCCGGCCGCTACGGCTACGTTGAGCGACTCGGTTTGCCCGCGCATAGGTATCGAGGCTCGATGGGTGCAGAGTTTCAAAATATCGTTGGCTATGCCATTTTCTTCATTGCCCATTACTAAGGCCACGGGTGTATTTATTTTGAGCTGGGCAAAGGTGTTTTCTGTTTTCTCCGTACAGGCAATAATCATAAATCCGCTGTTCTGAAGAAATTCGAGCGATTGTCTGAGATTTTTTTCTCTACAAATAGGTAGTGTATTGAGTGCTCCAGCCGATGCTTTCATGGCATCTTCATTGATGCTGGCCGAGCCTTTGTAGGGTATTATCACTGCATGACCACCCATGCACTCTACCGTGCGCACTATGGAGCCAAAATTGCGCACATCGCTTACGCGATCTAACACCACTAAAACGGGGTTTATTCCTTCGTAAAACCAGCCTGGCACCAAGCCTTCTAGGCTTTGAAATTCGACTTCGGTAGTAAAGGCTACTACGCCTTGGTGGTTTTTGCGGGTTATGAAATTGAGCTTGGGCAAGGGAACAGCCTTTATGGGTACATTTTGCTCCTTAGCCAATTTTTGAATCTCTTTCAAAACAGGGGTTTCCAAACCTTGTTTAAATAAGATTTTATCTATTTGTTTGCCGCTTTTGAGCGCTTCTACGATGGGTCTAGTACCAAAAATAAGGTTGTCGTTGGTAGCGGATTTGTTGGTCTCGTTCATCTTGTTCCCTTTTGATATCGCGCACGTTGTAAATTCTGCCATTGCGCCAGGCGTCTATTGCTTGGCTCCAAAGGTACTTGTAATTTCCATTTCGCAGCAGCTCATATTCATTCATGGTAAAGGGGCTCACTTTCCATTCAAAATCAAATCGGTATTGCAAAGCGCTGTTTTCATCGCCATAAATCCAAACTTCGCTGGCATCGTATCGGTATGTGTAGGTAGGCTCACCAAAGATGATGTAGATGAGGCCGCGATCGGTTTTCCAGCCCTCGGTGTGGGTGCTGAAGAGGCTGTTGGCATCTGCTACTCTATTGTAATAGGCGCTTACCAATTGCTTGCCTCGCTCCACACTGCCTACTCGGGTAAGCCAAAACTCATCGGCCCGGTATTTTAATGAGTCAGGATCGAGGTGTTCGTTTAAGTACTCAAACTCTTTTTTGGTGGTAATGTATCGCATGGGCTCGGTGAGCTGATATTTCCTTGTAATGCGCGGATAATCATCGGGGTAAACTTTTAGGGTAAAGCCAAGCATCTGATTGTCATCTGCACTAAAGTGATACAAGCCGGGTTTTTTAGGAACAAAGGTTTCCAAGGCCAGGTGATAAAAAGTGCTGTCTGCATTTAAATCGAACTCTGCTGGGGTGCTCTGGCTAAAAGGCGGCAGAGCGAGCGGTGTTTCTCGGTTGTAATAATATACCTTGAGGGGCTTGAGGCACTCTTGATTGTGGTGTATTTGAAGGGGTGTATTTCCTGCTAAAAACGGGTCAAAAACAACAGCACCCAGGGTGTCTTTTACCAAAAAATTTTGAGCACCCAATCCCTTTTGCCTTGCCAAGGTAATGTACTGGGTGTATTCGTACTTTCTGTTAAAATCTTCTACCGTAATGGCTAGCAGTGCTTTAGGGGTGTTTTGAATCACCTTGGATTGTATGGCAAATTTGGATTGTAAAAATCCCTCTCCTTGTGCTATTCTACTTACTTCAAAAGAACCACTGTCGAGCATTTCTGGATTCTCGTACGAACGAATGAGTGCATACCTAAGCTTGATGTGGGCTGTGAATTCTGTACCCGCCTCATTGCGCATATACAGCAGGTTGCTTTTGTCTATTTTAAAAAAAATGGTGCTGCTATCTGCCTTGTGGTGATACACATAAAATTTTGGTTTTAAAACACTTACATTGGGTTGATATAGGTAAGAGTAATTGTTTGCTTTAAATCCCTTTTTACTCGAGCAAGCGTGTAGGCTTGCCAAGGCAATCAAGATCATCATTCCTTTTAAAGCAATTTTGTACATATAAGATAGCAAATTTCTACAAAAGTAACGCTCCAAAGAGAGCGATTGGTTTGCTGCGCAAAAAAAAATCCCGCATCTTTAGATGCGGGATTCATAATTTCTGTGAATCAATGTCCTTAATTTATTACTTCACTACTAGTTTTTTAGTAGTAGTTTCATTGCCATTGATTACGCTGATCAAATAAATACCTGCGCGTAAATTTTGAGTGCCTATTTCAAATTTATGCTTACCTGTACCTATAAAGCCAAGGTTTTCAGCATAAATTTTTCT
>CAYZUZ010000020.1:0-11311 GCA_964481795.1 uncultured Cryomorphaceae bacterium | reverse complement strand
TCGGTTTTTTCATTTTTGATCTTATTCTATTTTTTATTTACAAATACTCCACATCACTCTCGACTACCATCTCCAAATTGTTCATCTTTTGCAGCAATCGTGCGGTGGTTATTACGTCTTTTTGGCAATAGGTAACTATGCGGTTGAGGTCTTTTTCCATGTAGTACACATTGCGCACTTGGCTGCCGTCTATATCGTCTTTTGGGGTGGGTATACCAAAAATAGCAGCCAATAACTTCAACGAGGTATAATGCTTGTAATCGCCAAATTTCCAAAGTTCTAGCGTATCCAAGTGCTTTACCTCCCAAGGTTTTTTGTTTTGTATTTGTAAAATCTTGGGCAAGGGAATACCCAAGATCATCATCCTCCTGCAGAGATAGGGAAAATCGAATTCCTTTCCATTGTGGCCACAAAGTAGGTGCTTGTCGCCTGAGTAATGCTTATCGAGCAGCTGCGCAAATTCGCTCAGAAACTCCTTTTCATTGTGACCAAAATACGATTTTACTCGAAAACCTCCCCTCAATCCCTCAGGAAAATAGCCTACCGATACGCAGATAATCTTTCCAAACTCAGCCAAAATACCAGCATATTGATTGTAATAATCGGCTGCTGAGGTTTCTTCGCCTCTTACCCTTTTGGTTTTTTCGTCGTAAAGCTTTTGAAAATCAGAGTTTAATAGGTTAAAACTCTCATGCTGCGGCACGGTTTCAATATCCAAAAACAATACGCTTGGCCAGTGGATATTTTCCATAGATTAGGGTTGTGTGGTAGGTTGTTGATAACCAAATACTCTCTTCAAAATATCATTTACACGCGCAGCTGGGTCTTGGCGAATCTTGGCTTCCTCTTGTGCCACCATAGTAAATAAGCCGTCTATGGCAAGCTGAGTGATGTAATCCTCTAAATTGGGATTAACACGTGTTACAAAAGGAACTGAATTATAAGCACTTACCAAGGGATTCCACAGTGCTGTAAGTTCTACTTGTGCTATGGCTTTTTGTATTTCTGGTTTAAATCGATTGGTAAGCTCTTGAGTAGTAGTGCGCTTAAAAAACTGTGTAGCAGCATCTTGATCGCCCTTCCAAATATTCATAGCATCGGTAAAGGTCATTTGACGGATAGATTGCGCAAATATCTCCACGGCTTGCTTACTTGCTACCTCCGCTGAGGCATTCATGGTGGCTACAAAATTATCTACCTGCTTGCCCATGCCTATATCGCGAAGCACTGATTCCATGCGGGCAGCCTCAGGAGGAAAAGGAATTTTGATCAAACTATTGTTTAAATATCCACCTTGTGTGGAGGTGTTGCTTACGGCATTTTGTATGCCTACTTCCAAGGCGCTTTTGAGGCCAGCAATTACTTCTGTTTCATTGGGTGGTAGTATCTGAATCCCAGGGGTTGTTTTGGCCATTTCTTGCAAAATATCGCATGAGGCAAGGCTTAATGTGAAGACCATTAAGGCAATTATTTTTTTCATTGATTTAGAATTTGATTGATTTTTACAGGTCAAATATAGTTAGCTGATTGTTTTTAGCTCTAAGATTTTTTGCGAATTCACCATTCCATGTTATAACCTTTAAAAACAATGTTTTAAAAAATTGGAGGTATATAAAACCTCACTTTTGCTTGATTCTGTAGGTCAAGATTTTAGTGTCTTTCTTATTCCCAAGCGCATCAACAAGAAATAGGCAGCCTTGGAGACAAAAAGTAACCCTTTCTGAATAAAAAACTATTTTTTCTTTTAAAAAACAAAAAAAAACTATACTTTCGAAGCATCAATTAAATGCTCGTACCATGAAATATGTATACCTGAGCTTGGGATTGCTGTATGCCCATTTGTGCTTTGCGCAGCCTTTTAATCGAGGTGAATTTTATTATACCTTCAACACAGGTATTACGCTCTCGGCACATTCCTCCAAGCTGCCTCACGAGGTAGATTATAACAACACTTTTAGGTACTTTGTGAGTCCTACTTTTGGCGTAGGATACATGATTTCCGACTCTTGGGCGCTTACCGGTGGCGTGAGTTATTTGGCCTTGGGCGATCATTACTCATACAATTATGCCAACCTGACCCACCGTTGGCAATACCAAAATAATTACATCGCTGCGCCTTTGGGATTTCGGTTTTTTACTGGTAAAATGTACGGTGAGTTGGGAGCCGTCATGGCACTTTTGGCCCATTCAAAAATACAAGTAAACGAAGACCCCATCACGCGCCAAAGCACCTTTAGCAAAGACAACCAAAATTTTAATCCATTAGATATAATGGCATACGCAGGTCTTGGTTTTCAACACATGGTGCACAGCGATGTGTGTATTTCAGGGGGTATTCGGGTATCACGAGGTTTTGTGGATATTTTTTCGTACCAGGTGCGTGATTTAATCCCTGAATACAATGAAATTTACAACCACATAGTTATGCTGCATATACAAGTGGAATATAGATTTTAAAATATTGAAAAACAACACAATAACCGATGTTTACATCTACGGAGCCGGGGGTTTTGGATTGGAAGTAGCCGCCTATCTCAACCGCAATTTGTCGCATTCGCATCAATTGATCGGATTTTTTGACGATGATACCTCAAAAAATGAATGCTTAGGCTTACCTGTTTTTTATCCAGATAAAGATCACCTTCGCAATCAGGCGCATTATATTTTGGGCATGGGTATGCCAGCTTCCAAACAAAAAGCTTATCAAAAACTCAAAAGTGTGCAGCCTTTTTTTCCTTCCATCATTGATGAAAAAGCGCTAATCATTGATGAAAAAACCATACATATGGGCTGTGGAGTCCTTATTGCCCCGGGCGCTATATGCACCACACACATCGAATTGGGCGATTTTGTGATGCTCAACTTACAAGTAACTATTGGCCATGAATGCACTGTAGGAGCCTTTTGTAGTTTGATGCCTGGAGTACACCTATCAGGCAATGTACAACTGGGCCAAGGGGTAATGGTAGGCACAGGAGCCGTGGTACTCAATGGGGTGCGCATAGGCGATGGAGCAGTAATAGGTGCAGGTGCCGTAGTAACCCGCGATGTAGCTGCCGGTGAGGTAGTGGTGGGTATTCCTGCCAAACCAAGGAACTAACAATGCGCTGCAAAGGTTACTTTTGCGCCCTCAATACATCAATAAATGACCCAGAAACACTTAGTAACAGCTGCACTGCCCTATGCCAATGGCCCCTTGCATATAGGACACATTGCAGGCTGCTATTTGCCCGCTGATATATATGTTCGTTTTTTGCGCCTCAAAGGCGAAGATGTGGTATTTGTATGTGGCTCCGATGAGCACGGTGTACCCATTACCATTAAGGCAAAAAAAGAAAACTGCACGCCACAAGAGGTAGTAGATCGCTATAATGGCATCATGAAGCAAGCTTTCTCTGATTTTGGAATTCACTTCGACATCTACTCACGTACCTCTCACAAAACCCATCACCAAACGGCCTCCGATTTTTTTAAAAAACTCTATGACAAAGGCGTGTTTGAAGAAGAATATACAGAACAATATTACGATGAAGAGGCCAAGCAATTTTTGGCCGACAGGTACATCATTGGCGAATGCCCCAAATGCCACCACCCAAGTGCCTATGGCGACCAATGCGAAAATTGTGGCAGCTCGCTCAATCCTACTGATTTGATACAGCCCCGATCGGTACTCAGCGGCAGCAAACCTGTGCTTAAGAGCACCAAAAATTGGTTTTTACCACTCGATAAATACCAACAAAAGCTAGAAGAATACATAGATGCACACCGCCTAGATTGGAAGAGCAACGTATACGGCCAATGCAAAAGTTGGCTCAACCAAGGACTACAAAAACGCGCCATGACCCGCGACCTAGATTGGGGTGTGCAGGTGCCCTTGCCTGAGGCTGAAGGCAAAGTACTTTATGTGTGGTTTGATGCTCCAATAGGTTATATATCAGCAACTAAGGAACTGCTGCCCAATACGTGGAAGGATTATTGGCAAAATTCTAACTCCAGAATTGTACATTTTATAGGCAAAGACAACATCGTTTTCCATTGTTTGATTTTTCCGGCCATGCTGATGGCTCATGGCGATTATAACTTGGCCGAAAATGTACCTGCCAATGAATTTTTGAATCTGGAAGGCGGGAAAATATCTACCTCGCGCAACTGGGCCATTTGGCTGCACGAATACTTATTAGATTTTCCGGGTAAAGAAAGTGAGTTGCGCTATGTGCTCACCTCCATAGCGCCCGAAACCTCTGATAGCGAATTTATTTGGAAAGACTACCAAGCCCGAGTAAACAACGAACTCGTAGCCATATTAGGCAATCTTGCCAATCGTGTACTGGTATTGATACAGAAGTATTATGCCGGGGAAATTCCGCAAGATGTAACAGGATTTACCGAAACCTCGCTGCAAGAGGAGTTCAACAAAGCCTATACAGAAAGTGAGCAAAACATCCGGGCCTATAAATTCCGTTTGGCCTTGCAAAATATGATGGACTTGGCGCGTGCCGGAAATAAATACTTAACCGACCAAGAACCTTGGAAACAAGTAAAAACCGATCCTCAAGCAGCGCAAACTGTGCTTATGAACACCTTGTATTTGCTAGGCCAACTCAGTAAGCTCATGCAAATACACATGCCTCATGCCGCTCAAAGATTGCAACAAATGATGGGACTAGAATCGCAATTGCATTGGGATAGCGCCATTGAATGGAAACAAGGTACACAACTGCCTACACCTGCACTGCTTTTTGAGCGTATTGAAGACGAAAAAATTGAAGCTCAAATACAAAAATTAAAAGCCACCGCACTTATGAATACACCTGAAAACAAAACCACCGAACCACAAGCATTGGAGGCCGTAAAGCCCGAAATAAGCTTTGAGGATTTTGCGAAACTCGATATACGAGTAGCCACCATCACAGCCGCAGAAAAAGTGGAAAAAGCAGACAAACTGCTCAAAATAACCTTGGATACAGGGCTAGACACCCGCACCGTGGTTTCTGGTATTGCCTTACATTTTAAACCAGAAGAAATCATAGGCAAGCAAGTATGCGCCTTGCTCAATTTGGCACCCAGAAAAATGCGTGGAATCGAATCGCAAGGCATGATATTGTTTGCCGAAAGTCCGGAAGGTCAATTGCATTTTGTATCACCAGAAAATAAAATACCCCCAGGCAGCAAATTTGCTTAAAGCAGAAAAAAGAGATTGGGGTGGAGTAGTAATGGTTAATGATTAATGGTTGATGATTAAAAAAATGTTTCGTTCTAAAAAAAGTTGACTATATAACATCCAAAGAATTTTTTACCTTTTATGACTTTTCTTGTTACGTTTGAATTTTAATATACGGGTTGAGGTGAGGAGTACCGTGTATCGCACTTAAAAGAAGAAGTTTGCTCAGGGCTATTTGCTACGTACTTGTATTGAGTTAAAGAAGTATTTAACTTAAAACTTGCGAAAATTAACCCATTCATTATCAAGGATATTCGTGCTGCTTACTCTAAAGGTATTGTGTATTTTGGGAGCCTTTACACCTTGATGTATTTGCATGCTAGAATTTTTGATGATAATGGCTTCGTCCCAAAGATTTTTATCTAAAAAGGCTTGCAAAACCTCTGAACCGCCTTCTACTATAAGTGATTGTATTTTAGAGTTATACATTTCTCTCACCCATATTTCTAGCTCATCCCAATGGTTCATATCGTGCTTTTTGTAGCTCACTGCTCCATCTGATACAGACATGTGACGATTCAATACCCAAGTGGGTTTTCCGTCGCTCAACAGGTGGTGCGCACTTGGAATTTTTAGATTTCTATCGAGCACTATGCGCAGTGGATTCTTACCCGCCACATGACGCACATCAAGCTTCGGATTGTCGATGAAAGCAGTATTACTTCCTACTAAAATAGCATCGTACTCGGCACGAAGCATATGTACTTTTCTGTTGCTAAAATCATTACTTATGGCTAAGGACTTGGCTATTCCATTTTCAGTTTTTCCTATAAATCCATCGGCTGTTTGCGCCCATTTAAGCAGAATATACGGACGTTTTTTTTCGTGAAATGTATAAAACTTTTTATTGAGCTCTTGGGCTTCTTTCTCTAATATTCCTTGTACTACTTCTATTCCATTGCTTTTCAAAAGCTCCAAACCTTTACCTGCTACTAGAGGGTTGCTGTCTAAGGACGCTACTACTACTTTGGGTATCATTTTCTCTACAATCAACGAAGCACAAGGTGGGGTTCTACCAAAGTGACTACAAGGCTCCAAACTCACATACAGGGTGCTTTGCTTTAGTATGTTCTCATCATCCACTTGTAAAATAGCCTTGCGCTCTGCATGACTTTCGCCTGCTTTGTGGTGCCAGCCCTCTGCTATGATTCGGTTCTCATGTACCAACACACTGCCCACCATAGGATTGGGCGCGCAGGTATAACGTCCCATTTCTGCCAATTGCAAGCAGCGCTGCATGAAGGTGATATGCTCATTCATCATGATACTACACCTTCATTTCTTTTAATTTTTCTTCATAAGCTATCAGCGTATCGCGCAGGCGGGCTGCCTCTATAAAATCGAGTGATTTGGCAGCTGTTTCCATTTCTTTTCGGGTTTTGTTTACCAATTTTTGCAAAGCTTCGGGACTTTGATAGCGTACTTCGGCCTCTTCCGCAGCCATAGATTTTTTGACTACATCATTATTACCGTATGTTTTAGGGGCTTTGCTACCGGGCAGGTTATGGTCTATGGCTTTGTTCAATGCCCGAGGAACCGTGTTGTTCAATCGGTTGTATTCTGCTTGTTTCTCGCGCCTGCGGTTGGTTTCATCTATGGTGCGCTGCATGGAATCTGTTATTTTATCGGCATACATGATTGCCTTGCCGTTGAGGTGGCGTGCAGCCCTACCTACCGTTTGTACCAATGAGCGCTCTGAGCGCAGAAAGCCTTCTTTGTCGGCATCTAAAATAGCTACCAAGGATACTTCTGGTAAATCTAGGCCCTCGCGAAGTAAGTTTACTCCTATCAATACATCAAAAAGTCCTAATCGCAAATCGCGCATAATTTCTACCCGCTCCAAGGTATCCACATCTGAGTGGATGTAGCGACAGCGAACACCGTATCTTGTGAGGTACTTAGTGAGCTCCTCGGCCATGCGCTTGGTAAGTGTGGTTACCAAAACGCGCTCATCAATAGTTACCCTCTGCTTGATTTCGTCCATCAAATCATCTACTTGATTCAAGCTTGGCTTTACCTCAATAATGGGGTCGAGCAAGCCCGTAGGCCTGATTAATTGCTCAACAATAACACCACCACTGCGCTGCAATTCGTACTCAGCTGGGGTGGCACTCACGTAAATCACTTGGCGGCTTAGCATTTCAAATTCTTCAAACTTGAGTGGTCTATTGTCCATGGCCGCTGGCAATCGAAAACCATATTCTACCAGATTTTCTTTGCGACTGCGATCGCCT
The DNA here is from genome assembly GCA_964481795.1 of uncultured Cryomorphaceae bacterium. Classification (GTDB taxonomy): domain Bacteria; phylum Bacteroidota; class Bacteroidia; order Flavobacteriales; family Schleiferiaceae; genus CAYZUZ01. Next base: position 3,856 of record CAYZUZ010000020.1, on the reverse strand, counting down.
CCATACATGGCTTTTACCTGCGAAAGGGTTACGTGACTTTCATCTATTACTGTGATGTAATCCTTTGGGAAATAATCTAATAGACAAAAAGGACGGGTGCCTGGTAAGCGACCATCTAAGTATCTCGAATAATTTTCGATACCCGAGCAATATCCCAACTCTTTGATCATTTCTAAATCAAATTGGGTACGTTCTTCCAATCTTTTGGCCTCCAATGGCCTGCCTACTCCAGCAAAAAAATCTACTTGCTTGCCTAAATCCAATTGAATTTCTTTGATGGCCTCGTGCAAGCGTGCTGGGCTCGTCATGAATATATTGGCCGGAAAAATGCGTATGTTGTTATATTCTGTTAAAACATGACCCTCTACAGGATCTATGCTCTGTATGTATTCTATTTCGTCGCCCCAAAAACTAATGCGAATAGCTACATCGGCATAGGCAGGATATATGTCTACCGTATCACCTTTTACCCTAAAACTACCGCGTTGAAATTCGGCTTGGGTGCGCGAGTACAAACTATTTACAAACATATGAAGCAGCTTTTGGCGGGCTATGATTTGTCCTTTTTCAATTTCAATAACTCCCGAGCTGAACTCCTCCGGATTGCCTATACCATACAAGCAACTTACTGAGGCTACTACCAACACATCGCGCCTGCCCGAAAGCAAGGATGAGGTAGTGCTTAATCGCAATTTTTCTATCTCTTCATTGATGGAAAGGTCTTTTTCTATATAAGTACCTGAGGAGGGTATGTAGGCCTCCGGTTGGTAATAATCGTAATAGGAAACAAAATATTCAACTGCGTTATTCGGAAAAAACTGCTTGAACTCGCTATATAGCTGGGCTGCCAAAGTTTTGTTGTGACTCAGCACCAAAGTGGGGCGCTGAACCTCCTGAATGACATTGGCTATGGTAAATGTTTTTCCAGAACCCGTTACACCAAGTAGGGTTTGTGCTTCCTCGTTGTTGAGAATGCCTTGTGCCAATTGTTTGATGGCCGTGGGCTGATCGCCCGTGGGCTTAAAAGGGGCAACTATTTTGAATTCCATATATGAGCTTGAATGTGCAAAAATATAAACCTCATGCACCACTCTTAGGTTTTGTGCCGAAGTACTTTTAGGGCATTTATACCAAACCTGAGGCAGCTACAGCCTCTGCGGCTATGCGACCTGAGTACATGGCTGCATTGAGCGAACCATTGAGCAAATAATCGCCACAACGAAATACCGAATCCGACAATCTCACATCAGCGCGGGTAAGTTCGTAGCGAACCTCCTCTTGGTTGGGGAGTGAATAAGGTACATAAATTGTTTTGAGATGTGTAAATTGAACCTTGTTTTTAAAAATCTGATTCAATTGTTTATCTATAGATTTGATGCTGTTTTCTTCGTTTATTTTAGATAAATCGCCTACTACCGACACCGAAATCAAGGGTTTATTTGCCTCTGAATAAGACTTTTGTATTTGGGTAAGCTCCGTAATTGAGTTGATCAAACCCTTGGGCTGATTGGGCAAGGCAATCATTCTGCCTAAGCCTGTGCTTTTATTTGCTGTAAAATAAAATGTAGTATTGGAACGTGCCTTTGCGATGTTTTTATCAGGGAGATTGGGTTGGTCCATGGCAACGATAAATGCTGCTGCTTCAAGTGTATCGCCATTTTCCAATAGCACGGCATTGTCTTTTATTTCTACCACACGTGTATGGAGTTTTATTTGATCTGGCGCCAGTATACTTGCTATTTGATTGGGAATAGCACCCATACCCTCCGCTGGCAAAGCGGCAGTACCCTCTGCAAACATTTTGAAAATAAACTCAAACATGCGCGAAGAGGTGCTGAGGTCTTTTTCTAAGAAAATTCCACGGTAAAAAGGCTTGAAAAAACTCTCGATGATTTGCTCACTAAAACCATTGTGTTCCAGATACTTTTGGGTGTGTATTTCACCTTTATTAAAAATATCATTAACGCTGGTTTTTAATAATTTTTGCTTGAGTTTAAACACCTGAAGCTTGTCGCCAAACGATGCTGCATCGCTAAAAATAGTAGGCAAAAACGTAGAAAAATCGCGCTGTGGATCGCCTATTACAGATCGTTTGTTGTGTACATTTATACACACTGCTCCAGGCGCAAAACTTTGAAGATTGAGTTTCTTGTAATCTAAAAGCTTTTGAGCCTCAGGATATTGGGTAAGGAAAACTTGAAAACCACGATCGAGCAGAAAACCTCGGAAACGCTCCGTACGCACCCTACCTCCTATGCCGTCGGAGGCTTCGAGCACCAAAACTTCTTTGCCTTTTTTGGCCAAATAATGTGCAGCGGTAAGCCCCGAAATTCCTGCTCCTACTATGATTACTCGGTTTTTCATACTTAAAAAAATTAATGGACTGTAGCCTACTCAAAGATACAATATACTTCAAAACAAACTTATGTCAAAAATCTATAAATAACTCTTCCACTGATTTCAATGCAGATTTCTTTAACTCATCCAAGAATACAGGCATAAATTTTTGGGTAACACTCTTTCTACTTCCGTAAGAATCAGTTACATAAAAATCAGGACACTCAATGGCGATTGTACCTTTTTTTTCTAGTACCCCTTGATTCATTATTCTGTAATTAAAAACCAATTCTTGTGGCTTCTGCTCTATGTAGATGCCACTGCTTACAGAATAGGCAATCAATAGGATGATGGCATTTCCGTGTTCGCGCAATTCAAAAGAATTAGGAATTTTGATTAAGTCCATTTCTATTTTACGGCCATCTAATTTTTCATTAAAGTAAAGTGAGTCGGCCACTTCAATAAAAACCTCTTGAAAATATTGGCCGAGTAACTGGGGCTCTATTTCACCCAATAAGCGATAATCCCAGTACCAAAAAAGAATGGCGGGCACAAACAGTGATTTAGTTTTTGCTGTAGAAACTGAAGCTATATGAGTAGGCAGCGAATCGAGCGAAATAGTAGCGTAATTGCTGTAACGCGTTTCGGGTGGATTTTCTACATAAGGAGTAATATATTTCTTGAACTGTTTGGTGCTACTACAACTGGCTAATAGAGTAGTTATTAAAAGAAAAAATAGAGCTTTTTTCATATGGATTAGCCTTTACATGGTTGGGTTTCTAAGCATTTTACTCGCCCTGTATCTCATATCTTTATAAACCTCAAAAAGCTCATCGAGGGTTTTTAATACTTCATGAAAACCTATCTCTCTTCCCCAAGCAATCAAGCCCTTTGGGTAATTTACTCCTTGTGTCATAGCCAAATCAAGGTCTTTTTCGTTGGCTATGCCCAGATAAAGTGCATCTACCGCTTCATTGATGAGCATGGCAAGTATTCTGTTCAAAATCATCTCTGCTTTTTGTTCGTCTACCGCAATGGGACTTTTTTCACCTGTTTGTGCATAATCAAAATACCCCCTACCCGATTTGCGCCCTAAAAGTCCGGCTTCCATCATGCGTTTTTGTATAAGCGAAGGCCTGTATCGGGGGTCGTAATACATTTGAGTCCAAACGGTTTCGGATACTGTATAATTCACATCATTGCCTATCAAATCCATCAATTCAAAAGGACCCATTCTAAACTTTCCTTTCTCTTTCATCACAAAGTCAATTTCTTCGGGCGTGGCCAATCCTTCTTCAAAAATTCTGAGCGCCTCGCCATAGAATGGTCTTGCCACCCGGTTTACAATAAATCCGGGTGTGTCTTTGGCCCTAACTTTTACTTTACCCAACTGATCTACAACGTCTTCTGCTTTCTTCAAAACCTCTTCAGAAGTGAGTATTCCTGGTATTACCTCTACCAAGGGCATCAGTGTAGCAGGATTGAAAAAGTGTAGACCTATAAAACGTTCAGGTTTTTG
>CAYZUZ010000019.1:0-11313 GCA_964481795.1 uncultured Cryomorphaceae bacterium | reverse complement strand
TGGCTATTAATGGATAAAAAATTTTTTTTTGGATTTCATAATTAATATGTAAGCCGGGCAATCACCCGGCTTTTTTTATCTAAACGATTTTGATACCTTTGATTTAAAACAAAACTCAACCCATGATGAAAACCTATTTTCAAAATGTACTTGTAATATTTATTGGATACCTACTCCTATCGCTTGCTTGGAATCACTTGGTAAACTCAAGTATTTTCTATGAAGAGGTTTGGGCCTACCTATTTTAATCACTATTTGTAGCGCTCCTATTAGCTTTATTGAATAAAGCACCTATCAAAAAAGCGAAATGAGTATTGTTTTTAATATTTCTTTCTGGATTGATTTTTGATACCATTTTTTCTCATGAAGAAACTTCTCCTATTTTCATTTCTATTCACAATCCTTGGTTGTAGCAAAGAAAACGACTTGGCTTATGACTTAGATGATGTTTTCGTGGCCAGCTACTCTTGCGATGTTCATTTTAGCGATCAATCTTATTATGACCCAAAAATAAATGGCACAAAAAAAATCTATCACTTGATGTTTCACTTTTTCAATAGTATTAAAGATTTACAAGAGGCTCAGGTTTTTTATCTTCACCATAAACTAAACTATACTTTTGATGATAATAGTCAAAGACTTATCGTTGATTTTGACTCTTTGGCCTTGGATAAAATGAATTCTTCTACTTTCCATGAGCACGTATTTCTATTCATTCATAAAAAGAAAAGATTGGAATTTAGATTCAAAAAAAATGAAAAAATAGAATTTTCCATAGCAAACCCCGATTATTTTAAAAATAATGGAATAGAGCATTTGTTTTACAACATTAAAAACAAGGATTTACAATTCACGAGCAACCTTGTAGATGTAGTTGGAAATGGAAAATTTGCTGAGGCTTTATTGTTTTATATCGATACCATAGATCGCAATGGAAACTATTACCCAGTAGATTTTGATAGATTTATCCTAGCGCATTTGAGTCAGGAAGGTGCCTTGGAGTTTCCCAATGATTCTTTAACTATGCATCAATTAGGAGTTTTTAATACTTGGATATATTTTCCTAAGTATTCCCATTCGTTTAAGCAAACGCAAAGCTTTGAGGGCGATCAGATTACAACTTTTCAGAGTTTTCCTTCATTTCTTCTTCCCTTCCGTTTCTATAAATTTTAAGTGTACCCTAGCGTCCCTAAAATTCTCCCCTACCTTTGCCCTTTTAAAATTCAAAACAACGACCTCATGGATCAATCACCACAAGTGGGCATCTTGGAGCAGGCATTGCTTTCTTCAGGCAATTTTACAGAGCAGGATTATAAGGATGGCATCGACTATCTGATTGAAGAACAGCCCATCTTGGCCCGTTTCCTCATGAATCTCAGCGACGAATTTTCAGAAGAAATGCACGATTTTACCTTACTTTCTTCTTTGGTTTTGCTTCGTGGTTTTAAAATTGCCGGCCTTACAGTAAACCCTATTGAGCCCGAAGCCTTAGAAAAAATCATAGATGAAAAAGTGGCTATTTACGATGCCTTTGAAGATGAAAATGAAACATTTACCATCAATGATCTGATGCCGCTTTGCGATAGTCCTATGGTAATGAACTCACTCTTGCATACTTTTATGGATCAAGACATGTCTGACGAAGCATTTGATGAAATCGACATGGTTAATTTTGCACTTACCTTAGATATCATCATTACCACACTAGAGCAAAGCATAGGATTGCCTGACAAAAACATCCCTGAAGCCTGATGAATGCCGTAGTGGCACATATGTACCAAAACGACCCATTTAGCAAGTGGCTGGGCATTGAAGTTTTGCATGCCACGCCTGAGCATTGTAAACTTAAAATGACTCTGCGAGCAGAAATGTGCAATGGCTTTGGGGTGGCACACGGTGGCATACTACTCTCAATGGCCGATAGTGCACTGGCTTTTTGTGCCAATGCAGCAGGCCGCAAAGCCATGAGTATAGAAACACAGATATCCTATTTAAAGAAAGGCCTTGTAGGCGAGGCGATTACTGTTAATGCCAAAGCTGAGCAAATAGGCAAAACATTGGGTCGCTACACAGCCCATCTCACCAACGAGCAAGGAGAAAAAGTAGCCTTGGTACGTGCTACGTTCTTTTTTACGGGCGAAGATTGGCAGGTGCAGTAAGCTCTGCAATAAGAGGCACAAACAAATCACGGGGAATGAGTTGGGCGCCTAAACTTTCTAGATGTGGCGTATGTACCTGGCAATCAACGAGCGTTACACCCTGATGGGCTAAGTGATTTACAGCTGTAATAAATGCAGCCTTAGAGGCATTGCTTACCTTAGAAAACATAGATTCGCCAAAAAAAACCTTGCCTACCCGCACGCCATAAAGTCCGCCTACGAGTTGCCCCATGTGCCATGCCTCAGCAGAAAAAGCATAGCCTAGTTGATGCAAACGCGAGTAAGCACGCAGGATGTCTTCAGTAATCCAAGTGCCTTCTTGACCTGGTCGTGCAATTTGGCCGCAGGCCTTAATTACAGAGTCAAAAGCCTGATTGAACGTGATTTGAAACAACTGCCTTTGTAGAACCCTTCGCATCGACTTGCTTATTTTAATTTGATGAGGAAAAAGCACCATGCGCGGGTCGGGGCTCCACCACAAAATGGGCTCTCCGGCATTGAACCACGGAAAAAAAGATTGCGTATAGGCCAATAATAAAGTATCAGGCAATAAATCGCCTCCAAAGCAAGCGGGTTCATCTACTGGGCAAGTAAGAGGATCGGGAAATTGTAAATAATGCTTTTTTGGGTTTATCATTGTCATAATCTAAAGCCATGCAAAGGTCGAGAAAAAATTAATTTATAGTAGATTATGAACGAAAAGAATTTTGAATTTTTTGAAAGGGTTTACGAAGTTGTAAGACGCGTACCCGTAGGCAGAGTCACTAGTTATGGTGCCATAGGCAGGTTTTTAGGACACAACCGCTCAGCACGATTGGTAGGCTATGCCCTCAATCATTGTCATACTCTGGGCAATGTACCCGCCCATAGAGTAGTGAATGCCAATGGCTTATTGAGCGGTAAGCATCATTTTGGTACCACAGATGAAATGCAAAAACTACTCGAGACAGAAGGAGTGGAGGTGAAAGAAGATCAGGTGCAGGATTTTAAACAAAAATTTTGGGATCCAGCCGAACACCTATTGTAATGATTTACAGCGCATAACAATATAGAAATAATATTTTTAAGTCAACTTTAAGTTGCTTGGCATGTAAGTTGTATTTAATTTTACCGACTTATTGTTTATTGTATAATCCTTATTAAAAACGTTTTTATGAAAATTATTTTTACTTTATTGGGTTTTTCACTCCTATTGTGTACTGCTCAGGCACAAAGCAGAACACCCGGCAAAGACCGAAAATCAAGCGCTACAAATGGCGCCACACATCTTTTATCGGCACAGCGAACACAATCCGTAAACGACACATTGGGAGCCAATATTTTGCCAGGCTGCAATGTTGGCCCCTTTTTATTAGGAACGGATGAAGGTGGATTTTTAGCAGGCACCAATGGCTATGGCGATTTAGAAAAAGCACAGTTTATAAATACCAATACCAACGGTAGTATTCATTCTGTTTTAGTTGCATTTGGAGGTAAAGTAATTGTAGGAACTCCCGATGAATACAATGCGAAAATTTATAGCGGAAATACCGCCATTGGGCCCCAAACTCAATTAGGAAGCAACAGTGCCAATGTAAGCTCTACGAATATTGATACTGCTGGCAATTTTACTCGATTTGCTTTTGCAACGCCTATTTCATACAACGGAGCATTTTTTGCCTCTGTGGTAGTAGATGGCAACAATAAAAATGATTCCATTGGAATTTTTCACACGGCTGAGTCATGTGGTGGACCAAGTGCTTGGGAACTTTGGGATGATAATACTTGGAACAGTTTCTTGTCGGGCTGGGAAATAGATCCCGTAATGTACATTTTTGTGGAAGTAGATGCCATAATGAGCACAGACAACCCAAGATTGATAGAGCGTGGCAGCCACAAGGTATTTCCAAATCCAGGCAAAGGAGAAACCACACTTACCTACTCTTTGCTCAAAGGAGAGCAAGTAGAAATAAGCCTTTCAGACCTAGCAGGCAGACAAGTTTCCGTTAAGAATTTAGGTTTTCAGACCCAAGGTTTAAACGCGTATCGTTTCAACACCGCAAACCTGCCCAATGGCATATACCTGTATACCATCAGAGCAGGAAATCAAAGACTAACAGGAAAATTTGTAGTAAGTAAATAATATTTTTTGGTTGATTGGTTAATTGGTTTTGATTCAAAGCCGAGTCTGTAACGACTCGGCTTTTTTCATGTAGCAGGGTCATAATTAAAATACAATCAATACATACGCATAGATAATTCAACCAACTCCATAGAAAACAAATAGCTAGAGAAATATTTCCGAGGCTTTTTCTATTTTGAACATAAACCTCAACCCATATTTTTTTCAACAAGCTTTTTCGAAGTTCTTATGTACAATGCAAGGCGAAAAAATTACCTTTGTCCATCAATAAGAAAACAATACGTATGCCCGCTAAAGTAAAGCTACTAGAACTTGGCATTTTGCCCTATCGCGAAGCTTGGGCTTTTCAAGAGGAACTCTTTGCTCAAATTATAGCTCAAAAGATGGATCGTCGCAAGAATCCTGATTTACCTCAACCAGATAATTTTTTGCTCATTGTGGAGCATCCACCTGTATTTACCTTAGGCAAAAGCGGAAAAGCAGAACATGTGCTTACAGATGAAGAAACACTTGTACGATTGGGTGCAGAGGTAGTGCCAGTCAATAGAGGAGGTGATATTACTTTTCATGGTCCGGGGCAAATAGTTGTGTACCCGATATTAGATTTGGATCAATTCTTTACCGATATTCATAAATATCTCAGATTTTTGGAAGAAGCAGTCATTCAAGTATTGGCACATTATAGCATACTAGGCGAGCGGTCGCAGGGCGAAACGGGTGTATGGATAGAAGCCCAAGGTGATTACCCACGTAAGATATGCGCTATGGGCGTGCGTGCAGCTCGATGGGTTACTATGCACGGCTTGGCCTTCAATATAAATACAGATTTGAGCTGGTTTGATCATATTGTGCCTTGCGGCATACAAGGCAAAGCGGTGGCAAGTTTGCAGAATGAACTTAAAAGAGAAGTTCCGATACAAGAGGTAAAAAGCCTTCTCATATCGGAACTACAAAAAATATTTGAATGGGAGTGGGAATGAAAAAGTTCCTTTTTCCTTTTATGCCATAGCCATTTGGCTTACACCTGGGTCTCTACCCAAAGTTTTCAAGGCTGAAAAGTGAGACTTTAGTGCATCGCTCAATTTGGGTGTATGGAAGTAAGGCAAATTCAATTCCTTGGCAGTAGACTCTACTATTTTTGCTATTTTAGGATAGTGAATGTGGCAAATATTTGGGAAAATATGATGCTCTACTTGATAATTTAAACCTCCTACAAACCAAGTAACCAATTTATTACCATGACAAAAATCGGCAGTGGTATATAATTGGTGTACACTCCAAGAGTTTGGCATTTTTTCGTCGTACATGGGCAATGATTGGTCGGCCTCATTAACCACGTGTGCTAATTGAAAAATAAAGCTCAGAGTAACACCAGCCACAAAGTGCATCAATACAATACCCAACAATACGAAGTACCAAGCATGTCCCGATAGGAAAATGGGCAATCCGATAAAAATTGAATAATTCAATATTTTTGAAATGATTAAGGTTCTCATTTCTTTCTTGTAGTCAGCATTAATACGCTGCAACAATCCACCTCTATGGTAGCGACCCATTTGCTTGAAGTCTTTTACCAACAACCAGTTTAAAGTCATCAAGCCATACAAAAAGGGCGCATAAAGGTGTTGATATTTGTGTGCTTTTTTCCATTCGCTACCTGAGTGCAAGCGAATTAAACCACCTGTTTCTACATCCTCATCATGACCATGAATATTGGTATAAGTGTGGTGCAATACATTGTGTTGTATTTTCCACGTAACTACGTTGCCCGAAAGCAAAAACATACTTGCTCCTGTCAAATTATTGACCCAGCTTTTGTTGCTATACGAACCGTGGTTGCCATCGTGCATTACACCCATACCCACACCGGCCATGCCTAAGCCCATAAAGGCACACAGGGCATAAAAAGCCCAAAAAGGTGTGTTGAGGGTTAAAATTAATACGAAGGGAACTAGATACATCAGTAGGAGTGCAATGCTTTTGATGTGCATTTGGGTATTGGCACTTGGGGAAATGCCTTTCTCCTTGAAATAATCATCTACTCTCTTTTTTACTAAGGGGTAAAACCGCATTGCGGCTTCTGTCTGGAATTTTGGAAATTTATTTGCAATTTCCTTGTGTCTGTTAAAACTCACTTTTTTCTCTAAGGCTAATTAATATACCATCTTCATTACTCGGTCGCAAATATAGATGCCTGAATTAAGGTTATAAACATGATTTTTCTCATTAAGTTCTTTTTATTAAAGCAGATTCCTTATTTTTTGAGCAATTTTTTCTGCATTAAGCCCTAAATGCTGCCTCAATACGGGCAAAGAACCATGAGGATGAAACTGCTTGGCTGGCGAAATAGAGTGCAATTGTGCTGGGTTTTTTTTATTTATAAGTGCTTGACTTAAAAGTGAATAGTAACCTAACTCTCCCGGGCTATCCTCGATTATTACTATATTTTTTGCATGGGCACATAGATCCAAAAGTTTCTGATCTACAATAAATTTATTTTGTACCACAAATTGAAAACGAATTGAATCTGTTTGGAGAAGTTTTAACGCAGATTTGGCCTCAAAATACAGCGAACCAAAGTTTATGATCAATAAATCGTAGTCGGCAACAGCTTCAATTTCGCCCACATCTTCCAAAAACACATCTCGCGGAATGCGCATGGCTACTAAGTTTTTGGTTGTGTTTAGATATTCATGTAGCAATTTGGCGGCATGAGCACCATGAGCCGGTGCCCATATTTCTAGATCGGGGATGCTTCGCAATAAGCCTACATCAAACAAACCGTGATGCGTGGGGCCATCTTCGCCTACAAATCCTGCTCTATCTATGAGCAATAGCATGGGTAGTTTTTGCAACGCTACATCATGAATGATCTGATCTATAGCCCTTTGTGCAAAAGTGCTATACAGATGGCACACTACAGTTTTTCCTGCCCTGGCCAACCCTGCGGCATAGGCTACAGCGTTCTGCTCGGCTATGCCAACATCTATAATTCTATCGGGAAACTTACTTCTTAAACCACTCCAACCCGCTCCGGCTACCATAGCTGGGCTTACTAGTATTAAATTGGGATCATTTTGAAGTGCGCGTTCCAAAACAGGTTCAAGGTGTTTTTGAAATGAATGAGGCTTAGGCATTAAGGCTTTTTCTCGCATGATAAATCCTTTGGCATATTCTGTTTCTATGCGTATAGCTATGGGTTTTTTTATGGGTAACAAAGGTTTAAATAGCAGCAGTAATTTCTCTAAATCATGCCCATTGCCTCCCTCTATATAGTCTATATTGAATGCATTAAAAAGTAAGTGGTAGTTCTTTTTTACATGCAAAGCACCTATATTTTCATCGATGGATTTACCATTGTCATTCAGTACGATCAAACAAGGAATTTGAGCTCCGCCTATAAAATTTAAAGCTTCCATTGCCATGCCTCCAGTAAGTGCTCCATCGCCTATTACGGCTACGTGATTTTTTTGGCTTGTATGATGCGCCATACCAGCCAGTGTAGATAAAGATGTGGCGCTGTGTCCGGTAGTAAATGCATCATAAGCACTTTCTTCGCGCGTGGGAAATCCGCTTATACCTTGCCATTGGCGAATTCCTTTTTTCATCGCATTCCAACGGCTCGATAATAATTTATGTGCAGCTGTTTGATGACCTACATCCCAAATCAAAACATCGTGCGGCAAGTCAAGCAAATGATGCAGAGCAACAGTAAGTTCTATCACACCCATCGACGATTGTAAGTGCGCAGGCTTGTCGGTTGTGAGTTCGTTTATAGCGTTGCGAAGTTCATGGCAAAGCCCAATCAAGTCATTTTTATCTAATGATTTGATTGCTTGAGGGTTTTGCTGGATGAACTCCAAATGTTTTTTTATCAGCATTATTTACCAAATACGCACTCTTTTGATAAGCTCTTTTACCATTGGGTCGCCTTCTTTACACCTAAAGGCTTCTTTAAACTCTTGCATTTGACTTACCGGTCCATTTACTCTATACATGGCAGGGCTGTGGTAATCGGAATTAATTTGGTTGCGCAAAAAACCTTCCGTTGTACTGCTTTGCCATACCTGTGCCCATCCCAAAAACAAACGCTGCTCTGGCGTAAAATCTTTAATCGTTCCGCTTGGATTTTTTTGCAAATGTTTTTGGTATGCATAGTAAGCCATGGTTAACCCTCCTAAATCTGCAATGTTTTCGCCTAGGGTCATAAGTCCGTTTACGGCAAAACCAGGAATAGGTTCGTACATTTCGTAGTGCTCAATGAGCATGCGCGATTTCTCATCAAAACGCATACTGTCTTGCAAATTCCACCAATTATCGAGCATGCCAAAAGCGTTGTATTTGCGGCCTTGATCATCAAATCCGTGACTGAATTCGTGGCCAATAACGCCACCAATACCTCCATAATTGATGGCAGCATCTGCTTGCAAACTAAAGAAAGGCGGTTGCAAAATGCCCGCAGGAAATACGATTTCGTTGTAGCTGGAGCTGTAATAAGCATTTACTACGTGGGCACCCATAAACCACTCGCCTTTATCTACAGGCTTGCTTAGCTTGGCCAGCATTTCTGCTAAGGCATAGCTGCGCAAATTTTGTGTATTCTGAAAGGCATTGGACGGGCTTATCGCTAAGCCTTCATAGTTTTTCCATTGATCAGGATAACCTATTTTGTACTTGAAGGCATTGAGTTTTTCTAAAGCTTTTTCTTTGGTTTCATCGCTCATCCAATCGAGGGCTTGTATGCGCTCGCGATATACTTCGCGCACATTTTCTACCATTTCCTCCACTGCTTTTTTCGATTCAGGAGAAAAATAGGTATCGGCAAATAATTTTCCCAAAGGTTCGCTCAATCCTCCGTTCATTTTGGCCAATACACGTTTCCAACGGGGTTTCATTGCTTGAGTGCCCAGCAGTATTTGCTGAAAAAACGCAAAATTTTCCTTTTGAAAATGATAGGGTAATACATCAATGTAAGCACTTAGGGTTTGCCATGCGAAATAATCAGACCATTGCTCGCTGCTGTATGATTGCATTACAGCTGTCAAATTGCGGGTGTAATTTACTTGTCCCACAATAATTGTATCTATCTGTGCACCAAGCAATTCGAATGTTTTTTTCAGGTTGATGCGCTCATTTAAACGGTAGGCATCTTCAGCAGGCATTTTATTGTAGGTACTATCAGGATTGCGCAAAATTTTGCGTGGCATGTAGATGTTTGCCAGCGATTTCTCAATCTCAAACACATTGTTAGCCGCTTTTTGAGCCAGCTCAGCCTCCCAACCCAAAGCTGTTAATTGCTTAGCAATATGTATTTTGAAAGCTTCTTGTTGAAACAAGGTAGTGCTATCGCTGCGCAAATAATTTTCGCGATCGGGCAAGCTGAGGCCACTTTGGTACATGTAGGTTTTGTTCACATTGGGGTTTTTGGCATCAGCGCGCACCGAAATACTTATAGGGCTGCGTATCCCATTCTGCATGGCAAAGGCCAATTGATCGCTAAAATCTTCGGTATTTTGAAAGCTTTGCATTTTTTTCAATAGCTCTTTAAAGGGCTCTAAAGTATTTTGCTCCATGCCAATGGAATCCATAGAAGCAGCATAAAAATCAGCTAATAATTGCTCGTAGCTTCCTTTTTTATGAGCAGGATTATCAAGCAGTTTTTCTAAAAGTTGTTTGATTTTTAAATTGTTTTCTTCAATGAGAATATTGAATGAACCCCAACGACTTTCCGTGCTTGGAATGGGATTGTTGCGTTGCCAATTGCCTGAGGCATACATGAAAAAGTCGTTGCAAGGCGCATAAGTGGTATCTAGCCCAGCGGTATCAAATCCTTTTATTTTCTCCTTTTCTAATGGGGTGCTGCAAGAGCTTATCATTAAAAGTGTAGTAAGTAATAAACTTAGCTTCAAAAGTTTATGCATGAATTATGGTGTTATATATTGATTTAAAAATTTATTGTCCAGCCCATTTAAGTCGATTAGCCACTTGGTCTTCAGTCATGTTGGGGTCAAAGCCGAGGTAATTACTCAAAATCATCTGGGTATGAATGGCCTTAGCTTTCAGCTTTTTGGTTTTGAACTTATTTTTTTTACCTGGCCTCATGACTATCCATTCTATGGTTTCGCCTACTTGCGTATTATCCATGTATTGGGCCAAGGTATTTTCGATGTTTTCCAAACCAAAAGGCAATCCTTTGATGCTCACTATTTCATCACCTACCTGTATTTTCAAAGCTTTGCCGTATTCATCAAGCTCTTCTATATCTACTACATAAATTCTTTCTGTACTGGGGTTATAGCTAAAGGACATACCTCCGAGCGATATTCTAGAAACTTCCTTTTTTGATTCGTATACAATACCTACTTCATTGAGCAAATCGTATAAGGGTAGAGGCGTGGCTGATTCTACATATTGAGCAAAAAATTTATTTAGCTGTGGCAATTCACTTACTTGTGCCATTTCGGTAAACAAATGCTCATCCATAAAGAACGTATCTGGACCATAAATGTGGCTCATTTGTGCTAAAACATCCACCAAACCGCGCTCAAAACCAGTCAATCGTCTGATTTCTAAATCCAAACATAAACCTACCAAAGCTCCCTTTTGATACACATTGAGGTACTCATCTTTGAATATATCCAAAGCATGTAAGCTAGCCGTAGTCATGGGTACGTATTGATTATAGCTTTCAGCAGATTCAATTTTTTGCCTAATGCGATTCAGAAATTCATCTATTTCTATCAAACCGGCTTGCGATTGTATGAGCTGTGATTGGTATTCAGTAATACCTTCGTACAGCCATAAATGTTTAGACATTTTGGGCTCTAAAAAATCAAAGAAATGAACTTGTTCTGAGTGTAAATTAAGAGGAGTTATGATATGCATGAATTCGTGCGCGGTGATGTCTTTCAGTCCTGTGTAAAAATCATCTCCCTCATATTCAGGCAGATAAACAACCGTACTGGTAAAATGCTCCAAAGCACCAAAGCCAGAACCCATTTGATCTAAAGGAGCACAATAAAGCAACACATT
>CAYZUZ010000018.1:0-11460 GCA_964481795.1 uncultured Cryomorphaceae bacterium | reverse complement strand
TTGAAGTGAAAAAAGTTTTTAGCCCAGAGCATGGCCTTAGAGGTGAAGCCGATGCAGGCGAGCAAATAGCTCACACCATCGATTCGAAAACCGGTCTTCCTATTGTATCACTATACGGAAAAAACAAAAAACCCACCTTACAACAACTCCAACAACTTGATATAGTGGTATTTGACTTGCAAGATGTAGGTGTTAGATTTTACACCTATATCTCTACGCTTACCTATGTAATGGAAGCCTGTGCCGAAGCCAATATTCCTGTAATTATTCTCGATAGACCCAACCCCAATGGGTGGTATGTAGCCGGACCGGTATTAAAAACGAATAAAAAATCATTTGTAGGGCTGCATCCTGTGCCTGTAGTTTATGGCATGACAATAGGTGAATATGGCTTAATGGTGAATGGTGAAGGCTGGATGAAAGATAAGCTAAGAGCCAATTTGACTGTGATTCGCTGTAAAAATTATACAAGACAAAAAAACATTAGCTTGCCTGTCCCTCCTTCACCCAATTTACGCTCTCAGCGCGCAATTTTATTGTATCCATCTTTGTGTTTTTTTGAAGGAACCCCCATTTCTGTTGGAAGAGGTACTGAACGTCCTTTTGAAGTGTTTGGTGCTCACAATGCGTCATTCAAAACGGTGAGCAATTATCAGTTTATACCTAAGAGCGGAGTAGGAGCCAAAAGCCCTATGTACGAAGGTCAAATATGCTATGGTTTTGATTTAAAAGAGTTTGCGGATGTATTTATGATCAATTACGACGATTTATATTTAGGTTGGCTCATCGAATCCTTTAAATTATGGCCCGATCCTGATAAATTCTTCAATAATTTCTTTGATTTATTGGCAGGAAATGACGAATTGCGATTAGATATTTTAGCTGGTAAATCTGAGGAGGATATTAAAAACTCTTGGCAAAACGATTTGAATGCCTTTAAAAGAGTACGTCAGAAATATTTGATTTATCCAGATTTTGAATAATCATGAAGTTTTTTAAAAAATATATCTGGAACAAGAAGGTGATTTTCATCTTTTTATCGTTCTTATTCTTATTCACTTTCTAGGCAAACCACAGGGTGAAAAATACAAGCAAAGATTTAATATACAGCGTCTTAGACTCTATACCAATGCAAAGAGTTGGCTTGCTTTTGGGTACTTCTCAATTTTTAAAAACAGGTGAGATTAATTTATACTTTAAATACCGTGTTCAAGCAGCCTATGATTTATATGCAAGTGGCAAAATAGAAAAAATACTAATAAGCGGAGACAACAGCAAAAAGGATTATAACGAGCCGGAAGATATGAAGCTGGCACTCATGGCCTTAGGAATACCTGAAAATGATATTCACCTTGATTTTGCTGGCTTTAGAACCCTCGATTCAGTAATAAGGGCGCATAAAGTCTTTGGTCAAAATAAATTTACACTGATATCCCAAAAATTTCACAATGAACGAGCCTTGTACATCGCTCAACGGTTGGGGCTAAAAGCAGTAGCTTATAATGCCCAAGATGTAAACATAAACAGAGGATTCAAAACCCAGCTGAGAGAAAAATTGGCACGTGTTAAGGTGTTTTTAGATTTTATTTTTGGCAAAAAGCCAAAATATCTTGGTGAAACCATTGAAATCTAAAACCTTACCCTATTCAAATTTAATCTTTGTACACACCCATTTCACAGAATTTATCTATCCTCTTTTTGATCAAAGTTTCGGTATCGAGCTTCGATAGTTTCTCTATGTTTTTGAGTATTTCGCCCTTTACTGTGGCAAATATCTCTGTATGATTGAGATGCGCGCCTCCTAGTGGTTCTTTTATAATGCCATCAATGAGTTTGTTCTTGAGCATATCTTCGGCTGTGAGCTTCAATGCTTCAGCGGCTCTTTCTTTAAAATTCCACGAACGCCATAAAATAGACGAACAACTTTCTGGAGAAATCACTGAATACCAAGTATTTTCGAGCATCAAAACCTTATCACCTACGCCTATGCCTAAAGCACCTCCTGAGGCTCCTTCACCAATGATGATACATATGATAGGCACTTTTAAGGTGCTCATTTCCATCAAATTGCGAGCAATTGCCTCTCCTTGACCACGTTCTTCGGCCTCCAATCCAGGAAAAGCACCCGGAGTATCGATTAAGGTAACTACGGGTTTGTTGTATTTCTCGGCCATTTTCATGAGCCTTAGTGCTTTACGATATCCCTCTGGGTTGGCCATGCCAAAGTTTCGGTATTGACGCATTTTGGTATTTACGCCCTTTTGCTGACCGATAAACATAACGCCTTGCCCATCGATACTACCCCAACAGCCTACCATGGCCTTATCGTCGCGCACCTGACGATCGCCATGTAATTCAATAAAATTACCTCCAGTGATGGCTTCGATGTAAGCAAGAGTGTAGGGTCGTTGCGGGTGTCTACTCAATTGTACACGCTGCCAAGGGGTTAAATCTTTGGCGATAGCTTTTCGGGTATTGATAAGCGATTTTTCTAATTCTTTTATCGCTTTTGACATATCTACTTGGGTTTCTTCCTGTAGCTTTTTCGTTTTATCTAATTGATCTTCAAGAGCTTTTATAGGCAATTCAAAGTCTAAGTAATCCATAATCAGTATTTTAAATATTGCACCAAGGCTTAATGTAATTTTTCATTGTTTCGGTGTCTTTCCACGTCGCGTTTTGATTTTTTATCCATTCGGGCATCAAAAGCAGCTTGCAGATCGGTACCTGTTTGATTTGCGAGGCAAAGTACCACAAAAAGTACATCTGCCAATTCTTCGCCCAAATCTTTTTGTTTGTCACTTTCTTTCTCGCTTTGCTCACCATATCTGCGGGCTATAATTCTAGCAACCTCACCTACCTCTTCTGTAAGCTGCGCCATATTGGTGAGCTCATTGAAATATCGAACACCAAAGTCATGAATCCACTGGTCTACTTCATTTTGTAAAACTCCTATGGGTTTATCTGTATTCAATGAAAAAAGGTTTTAAGTTTAAAAATTGGGTTTTCTTTTATTCAAAAAAGCTTGGGTACCTTCATTGAAATCATGGGTGCCAAAACATTCTCCAAACAATTGTATTTCAGTTTTCAAGCCATCCATTTGCTGACCAAAGCCCGCATTTACGGCTTGAATAGCAACGGCTATGGCCTGAGGCGAATTTTTTATAACCTTTTCTGATAATTCCAAACCTTTTGCAAGTAATTCTTCTTGAGCACACACTGAGTTTACAAGTCCTAAGGAATGTGATTCGCTGGCTGTAATCGTACCGGCTGTGCATATCATTTCCAAGGCTTTGCCTCGCCCTACCAATTGTGCCAAGCGCTGGGTGCCACCATAACCGGGAATCAGGCCTAAACTCACCTCGGGCAATCCCATTTTTGCGTTATCAGATGCTATGCGCATATGGCAACTCATGGCCAATTCTAAACCTCCACCTAAAGCGAAGCCGTTGATCAATGCAATTACAGGCTTGCTCATTTTCTCAATAAAATCAAAGAGTAATTCCTGACCCTTGGCTGCGAGCTCTGAGCCTTGACTCACATCGAAATCAGCAAACTCTGAAATATCAGCACCTGCTACAAAAGCCTTTGTACCTGAGCCTGTTAACAACACTGCTCGTACAGCTGCATCTTCGTTTAAAGTTTTGAGACCTTCGTGTAGCTCATGTATCGTGGCCTTGTTGAGGGCATTGAGTTTTTCTGGTCTATTGATGGTTATTTGAGCCGTTTTTCCGTGGTGTTCAATGAGTATGTTGTTGAAATTCATTGTGGTGAATTAAGATTATTATATGTTATTTAGGGAGGTAAAGGTAAAAAGTACTTCCGCTTCCTAGGGTAGATTTTGCAAATATTTTGCCTTTGTGCCCCAAGATTATAGCCCTTACAATGGCCAAACCCAATCCCATTCCGGAGGTTTTGGTGGTAAATCTCGGTTCAAAAATACGTTCCAAATCTTCCTCTTGAATGCCTATTCCATTATCTGCAATGGTAATCAAATATTGCTCTTTTTGAACTTCCAATTTGACTTTGATATCTGGCGTTCTATCGTTTGGAATACTTTGCAAAGCATTTTTAATCAGATTATTAAGAACTCTGAGCATCTGTAGATGATCGCCATTAAATGGAAAATTTCCGTTGGGCAATTGAGCAATTACGGTATCTTCGGGTATGGCATCTATGGCTTTGTGAATGATATCGCTAAGGTCAAAAATCTCAAAATTGAGTTCAGGCAAGGATCCAAACCTAGAGAAGGTTTCGGCCAGGCGGGTTAATGAGTCAATTTGCTCCACAAGCGATGAAACATATTTTGTCAACTTTTCAGGTTCTTCTGTTTTGAGGCTTCTTTCCATCATTTGCAATTGCAAACGCATGGGAGTCAATGGATTTTTAATTTCGTGCGCTACCTGCCTTGCTACATCGCGCCAAGCCGAATCGCGTTCGGTACGGGCTAATTTTAAGGCACTTTCTTGTAATTCGCTTACAATTTTATTGTAATCTTGTACCAGCAAATTTACCTCTAAAGGAAAATCACCTTCAATTTTATTGTAACTTTTATCATCAGCAGTAGCTTGCATTTTAAATCGCAAATTACTCAATGGCTGACTGATAGCCCTAGATAACAAGTAAGCCGCAATTCCTGAAACAAAAAACAATAAAACATAAATTTTTAAAAGACTTTGCAAAAAACTACTGATTTCATTATCAAAAAAATCGGAGCTAATAAAGTAGGGTAATAGAATAATCATGATGGGCTCACCCATCTCATCGTTCAAGTAAAAATAGTCAAACAGATAGTCGTCTTTGAGTATTTTCTTTTTTTTGGTAAAACGTTCGCTAGCTAATTCCAACTCCGAGAGGGTAACAGGATCTATTCTGGAGGGTAAAAAGTTGGTGTCCGTTCTTGAATACTGCGACCCTACAAGATAGTTTCCTTTTAGATCATAAAAGGCCACATCTTGTTTTTGAATTTCAGATAGTTCACATATTTTATCATCAAAAAATTTGGAGATATATGGCGCTTGGTAGGGCACTGAAAACACCGACATAAAATAGCCAATATTGGTACTTACGCTGTATTCTTTTCGCTTAAGTCGCTCTTCGTGGTATTCCTCACTCTCTTCCAAAAAATGGAAAACAGAATAAAGCCCCGTAAATACAAAAGAGAATACGGTGAGCGTCATCAAGGCCAAGAAAATTTTTCGTCGTAGAGTCAATTCAAATAGTTTGCTCATACTTATCAATTATGTTACCTATCTTTTATTCCTATGTGTTAAAAAACCTTTTATTCCTAAGGTGGACAGCAAACTCACCAGGCTACCGATGGTCATTACCGTGGTAAAAATAAGTAGCACATCGGTTATTTTTAGATGCATGGGGTAAGCATCTACCAGATAACCGCTACCTAGACTTACGAAACCAAACTGCATTTGTAACAAAACAATGCCTATGCCCAGAGCCATGCCAATAACTGCTCCAAATAAACTAGTAATCAAACCATTAACCAAATAGGTTTGTCTTAACTTTTCATCGGTAAAACCCATGGCTGCCAATGTAAAGGCATCTTGGCGCTTATCTAAAATCAACATGCGCAGAGCGCCCATAAGGCTAAATGCAGCAATTACAATGATGAAAGTAAAAACGAGATATACGACCAAGCCTTCGCTTTTTAGCACCTTGAAAAACGCTTCTTGTTGTTCATCGCGGTTTTTAATTTTAAACTCATTCTCATCAAATATTTGAGCCAAGGCTTTTTTGGCTTTTTTATCACTTGTGCCTTTGGCTAGCTTAATTTCGATATCGCTTACAGCATCTGTATGCCCTGTAGCTAGTTGAAGTGTTTGAAGCGACATGAGTACAAATTTTTGATCAAACTCTGGCTGTATGCTGAATATACCTACAGGCATCACCCATATTTGCTTAAAAGCATTTTCGGGTTTGCTGTTGAGCTTTACCCCTGCTTTTGGTGCAAATATCTGGAGTTCACCGGCCTCATCGCCTACCCCGGCCGATAGATAATAAGCCACACCCAAACCCAAAACCACCTCATCATCAGCTGAAAAATAATGCCCTCTGATCAAGGATTCTTCAAACCGTGTAACTTTGATAAACTGCTCATCTACACCCTTTAAGCTTACAATATGCTCTTCATCTTGATTTCGCATCAAGGCGCGTTCTTCCATGGCAAGGGCATATGCTTCTATAAAATCTAAGTTTTTCAACTTATTCAGTTGCTCTTGTTCAGGCACAAAAAATTTGCCTCGCTGTGCCGATATTTTTATATCGGGGTCAAATGTGTTGTACAAATCACGTATCAAAAGTTCCAATCCGTTGAAAGCTGAGAGCACCACAATAAGTGCTGCTGTACCTACTGCTACACCCCCCAATGCTATTCGGGCTAGTATATTTACGGCATGCGATCCACTTTTGAAACGCGCATAGCGCCAAGCTATAAAGAGCGAGGTATTCATTGAATCGGGTTTTCGCCTTCGCCTCTGAGTAGTTTATCTATTTTTTCTTCGTACTCCAACGAATCATCGTTGAAATAAGCCAAATTAGGTATGATACGCATGTGCTTGCCCACTGCAGCTGTAAGCGCATTTTTGAATTGCCAAGCATTCAGCTCTATATCGTCCATCACCTCCTTGGTTTTTGTGGTAGGAAATATACTTATATACACTTTGGCATAACCAATATCAGGGCTCAATCGAACTTTGGTAACACTCAGCAATACGCCTTTTAGTTGATTTTGAGCGTGGGCTTGCAAAATTTTGGACAATTCTTGCTCCAGCATCTGCGACACCTTTGCCAGTCTTTTACTCTCCATGATTTTCTTGTTTTTCGTTAAAATGCTTCCATCCTTGGGCACTAAGCTCTATGGCTTGGTCGGCATTGGTTATTAAATAGGTTTTTTCGCCAGAGGCGCTCATATGTCCAATGACGGTAAAGTCGGGGTGCCCTTTTATTTTTTCAAAATCAGACAAGGGAATGGTGAACAACAACTCATAATCTTCACCTCCATTGAGTGCTATGGTAGTTACGTTGAGATTCATCTCCTCGCACACCTTAAACACTTGAGGGTCAATAGGTAATTTAGTCTCGTACACACTACAACCCAGCCCACTTTGCTTGCATAAATGCAATACCTCGCTCGATAAACCATCAGAAACATCAATCATTGAAGTAGGCGTTACTCCCAAGGTATTGAGTTGCTCAATGATATCTTTTCGGGCTTCGGGTTTTAAAATCCTTCTCAACACATAATCGTATTCTGTAAGGTCGGGTTGCACATGTGGGTTGGCTGCAAATACCTGTTTTTCGCGTTCCAAAACCATGAGACCACAGTAAGCAGCTCCTAAATCGCCTGTAACTACGAGCAAATCTTTCTCTTGCGCACCATTTCTAAAGTGCGTTTTTACGCCCGCTTTACCCATAGCCGTAATGGCAATGGTAAGCCCTGAAGTACTGCTTGTGGTATCGCCCCCCACCAAATCTACTTGATACTTGGTACATGCTGCTGCCATTCCTTTGTAAAGTTCTTCCAAAGCTTCTACTGAAAAACGGTTGGGTACGGCTAAGCCCACCACTATTTGCGTGGGTGTGCCGCCCATGGCGTAAATATCAGAAAGATTTACCACCACAGCCTTGTAACCCAAGTGCATCAAAGGAGTATAGGTAAAATCGAAGTGAATATTCTCAACCAAAAGATCGGTAGTTACCAAGGTTTGCGCGCCTTCAAAATCGAGTAAAGCAGCATCATCGCCTATGGATTTCAGTGTATTTTGTTGAACTGGAGGCAGTAGTTTGGCTAAGTGTTCTATCAACCCAAACTCGCCCAAGGTATCTATGGATGTAAAATGTGTTTCCTTGTTATCAATCATTATTGAGGTATAAATGCTTTTTGTCTTTATGTATAAATATGGCTGTATCAATAAACCTTAGTAAACCACCAGAAGATACTAAGACGTTCTCATCGTGTAAATCTTCTATAATTATTCCTAAATCTTCGTTGTAATAATCATTATTTCTAATTAATTTAAATCCATTGGCTTTCATAAATGTTTTTACTAAATTTAAATCAATCGATTCTGTAGTTAATACAAAGTTCTGCTTTATAACAGCGAAAAGCGTTTCATTCTGATGCAGAAAGCCTTTTAATTCATAGGCAGTATCTGGAAAAAATAGGTTGTGCAGCAGAAGATTATTAAAATAATCAATCCAAGATTCGTAGTAAATAGCATCGTTAAGCTTGTATACATACTTTTCTTCTTCAATAAAAACCAGCTGTTCAGATCCATTAGAAATATAATTATAGTAATTTACATCTGCTAACCACAGCTCATTTTCACTTATATATTTTTCGAGTCTCTTTGCTTCTTGTTCTTTGATTGACTTATTTCCTTCAACCATTGGGCTTGCCTTCTTGCTTGCTCTAAGGTAACTGGCGGCTGTTTGGATTGCGCTTCCATAGCTAACTTCGCTCTTTCCTGAAAGGATATTTTTGGATTCATCTAGGGTAAACATGTTAGGTTGTTTGACTTAATTTTTAAAAGCTTTCTCCATTTAAATCTGTATCCTATTAAGATTTAATTGAAGTAATATCTGACTCCTGTGCAGAGTCCGGTGCTAAAATAGGTGGTTCTTAAAAATCTGCTTTCATCTTCTTTTAAAGGATACAAGATATAATTGAAAAAGGCTCTGGCGAAAATCGACATATTATCAGAAACATGAAAATTTCCACTCAATGCAATACCCACTGTGTAGTTTATGCTGCGCGAATCGGGTACCCAATTGTAATTGATATCTTCGCCCCCCTCTACAAATCGAGTCTCATCAAATCGCTGTAAAAAATTGAGACTTACCCTCGGAATAAACTCTAAATCAAACACTTCAGTAATATTACCTCTAAATGAAAATTGTATAGGAATGTTGAGAAATGCCAAGTTGCCTTCTCCTGAATATTTTTCATTGCCCAGCACCAAACTATCGCCTCTGTAGCCCGTGGTAGCGTATTCTACACCCAACCAAATATCCAAAGAATTGGATACAGAATAAATAAGATCGCCCCCAAAGGAATAGCCAAACCGCCCTTGTGTGGCAAAGCGATCGTTGTTGTCTTCGCCACCCGTTTGACCAGGCACATTAACCGTTTCGCGCACCAATCGCCTATTGGTAAAATAAGGTGAACCGTGGGCTGCCATAGACCATGAGGACCGCTTGATATCGGAATCGGTATAAAACTCGATTTTAGGATCTTTTATTTGACTAAATATTTCATTGCCAGAGGCAAAAATGAACAATATAAAAAGGTATTTTCTCATAGTGTGCTAAGTATTTCTTTTTCAATTAAATCCAACTTGGTAGCATCGCTACCCCCAGCGGTGGCTATATGAGGTTGTCCGCCACCCCCTCCTTTTATAATTGGAGCTATTTTTTTGATCAATGCATTGGCATTAAGTCCTTTTTGAACACTTGCCTCTGCCAATGAAACCACCACGCCTACTTTGCCCTCGTTAAGGCCATACAATACAACGAGAGCTTCCGGCTTTTTATCTTTTAATTTGAAGGCTAAATCTTTGAGTCGGCCAGCAGCAAGATCCAATCGGGTAATTAATACTTGATAAGCACCCTGACTTACAAAGGAGTTTTCGAGATTTTGCTCCAACTTTTGGATTTTTTCTGTTTCAATAGCTTCTAATGCCTTTTGTAATGACGCGTTTTCGTCCTTTAAAGTTTGCACGGCTTGCAAAGGGTCTTTAGGATTTTTAAGTAGCTCATTAAGCGATTTGTAGGTATTCAGCTTTTCTAAGATATGATTTCGAGCCGCATTTCCTGTAAGTGCCTCTACCCTTCTGATGCCAGCTGCTACTGCACTTTCGCTTGTAATCTTAAACCAACCTATGCTTCCTGTAGCAGGTACGTGGCAGCCACCGCATAATTCTACTGAAGTTCCAAATTTTATCGCGCGGACTTCCTCTCCATATTTTTCGCCAAACAAGGCCATTGCTCCCATATCTTGAGCTTGAGCAATGGGAATGCTTCGGTATTCTTGAAGCTGAAAGTTACCCGCAATACGTTCGTTTACAATACTTTCTACCTCAGCTAATTGTTCTTCTTCTAATTTTGAGAAGTGCGAAAAATCAAAGCGCAAGTAAGCATCTGATACCAAAGAACCTTTTTGCTGAACGTGATTACCCAAAACTTCGCGCAGGGCTTCGTGGAGTAAATGTGTGGCCGAGTGATTGCGCTGTGTGGCCTCGCGTTTGCTTGCATCCACCTTGGCTATCACCTGATTATCCATATTTTGAGGTAATTTTGATACATAATGCAAAATAAGTCCGTTTTCTTTTTTGGTATCAAAAACAGGAATTTCCTCATGGCCAAAAACCAAAATGCCTCGATCACCTACCTGCCCACCACCTTCAGGATAAAAAGGAGTTTCGGCTAGCTGTATTTGGAAAAAATGCTTGCCTTTTTGCTCTACTTTGCGGTAGCGAACTACCCTACTCGTGCAGCTCAATTGGTCGTAACCCACGAATTGACCCTGGATTAAATCTCCGAGCTCAACCCAATCGTCGGTTTTACTGGCAGAGCTTTGGCGCGAACGCTCTTTTTGTTTTTTCATTTCGGCTTCAAAACCTGAGTGGTCTAATTGTAGCTTATTTTCTCTGAGAATCAACTCTGTAAGATCCAACGGAAAACCAAAAGTATCAAATAATTCAAAAGCTTTATCGCCAGGATAAGTATTTGAATCGGCACTTGCAATCCAATTTTCGAGGCGTTGGAGACCCGTAGCCAATGTGCGCAAAAAAGCAAGTTCTTCTTCTAGAATTACCTTGGCTACAAAATCTTGTTGATTTTTTATTTCTGGGAAAAAATCTCCCATTTCACTTACCAAAACAGGCATCAATTGGTGCAACAAAGGTTCTTGATAATGAAGCGACGAATAAGCATAACGCACGGCACGACGCAAAATCCTACGAATCACATAGCCAGCCGCGGTATTGCTAGGCAACTGTCCATCAGCAATAGTAAATGCTACAGCTCGAAGGTGGTCGGCAATCACACGCAAGGCAATATCTGTTTTTTCATTTTGGCCATACGACACACCTGTAATCTTACAAGTTTGCTGTATAATTGGCTGAAAAACATCTGTATCGTAATTACTTTTTTTGCCTTGCAAAGCCATACAAAGTCTTTCAAAACCCATACCTGTGTCTACATGCTTGGCAGGCAAGGCTTCAAGGCTGCCATCAGCTTTGCGCAGATACTGCATAAAAACCAAATTCCAAATTTCTACCACCTGGGGATGGCTTTCATTCACCCATTCTTTACCGGGTTTTGCGCGTATTTCATCCTCATCGCGGAGGTCAATGTGTATTTCGGAGCAAGGACCACAAGGCCCTGTCTCGCCCATTTCCCAAAAATTATCCTTTTTTGAGCCACTTAAAATTCTTTCTTTAT
>CAYZUZ010000017.1:0-11597 GCA_964481795.1 uncultured Cryomorphaceae bacterium | reverse complement strand
TATCATTGTTTGACCACGTTGTGGTCATGAGTTTTGTGCATATTACACATTAAATGTGAAAATTCAACTTTTTGCAATTTTCATTAATTATCACGCCCGACCCTAAAAGGGTCGAACATTGGTAGCCACGGGTCCGCAACCCGTGGTATCAAGTAAACGCGAAACGCAACGACCCTGAAGGGGTCGAACATGCAGCATCTCACATTCTCCAAATTATTCGACCCCTTTAGGGTCGTTGATCCTCCTTCCTTCTAAACCACCACGGGTCGCAACCCGTGGCTACTATTGTTTGACCGCGCTGCGGTCAATGTCGATGCGAAAAAGCTTTGTGGAAAATATCAGGTAATTATACACAATCCCGACCCTAAAAGGGTCGAACGTACGTAGCCACGGGTCGCAACCCGTGGTGTCAAGTAAACGCGAAACGCAACGACCCTGAAGGGGTCGAACTCATGAAGGGTAATTCATAACCATCAAATTAAAATTCCTAAAACTTTATAATAATGAAAAGTTTTAGGAATTTCATGTATCTTTGCTATTATGAAAATAATAAGCCGAAATCATTATCTAAAAACGCTCAGCAGTCTCAAAGATAAGAATTTAATTAAGGTAGCTACAGGCGTAAGACGTTGCGGAAAGTCAACCCTGATGCAACAATTTCAGGACTTACTGCGCAAAGAAAATGAAGAGGTGTCTATCATCTCCATTCACTTGGATATGCCTGAATTTAGATTTTTGGCAGAAAAAAATTGGAAAGAGGTATACGATTACATCATCAAAAACCTCAAAAAAAAGGTGAACAACTATGTCTTTATAGATGAGGTGCAAAATATTCCTGAGTTTGAAAAATTGCTAGAAGGCCTATATATACACCCGCATATAGACCTGTATGTTACAGGCTCTAATGCCTATCTATTATCGAGCGAACTAGCCACACTGCTTACAGGTAGAGCTTACGAAATTCATGTAATGCCCTTTTCATTTTCTGAGTATTTAGATTTTACAGGAATAGCTACAAACCCAGACCGTTCATTTGCAGAATATATTCAAGTAGGCGGTTTTCCGGAAGCAGTACGGCTTGCTGCCGAGGCCAAACATTTTGCAAACGATTATCTTCAAATGGTATTCAAGAATATTTACAACAACGATATTTCAAAGCGATACACCATATATGCCGAAGAGTCTTATTTAGAAATAGTACATTTCTTAATAGATTCTGTGGGTTCAAGGATTTCTCCAGGAAACATTGCAAAGGTGCTTACTGCCCAAAAAAAGAAAATCGACAATAAAACGGTTTCTAGGTATATAGATACTTTGGTAGAATCTTATCTTTTTTATAAAGTAAATCGCTATGATATCAAGGGCAAACAGCATTTGGCAACTCAAGAGAAGTACTATTTGGTTGATTTGGGTTTTAGAAACGCGCTACTAGGCAAAGAGCTTATGAGTGATGCGGGTCATATGCTTGAGAATGTTATTTTTCAAGCTTAAACGCAGAAACCACCAAGTATGGATTGGAAAGAATAAAGACCTTGAGGTTGACTTTGTGGTACGCAATAAGCAAGGCTTTACGCAATATATTCAAGTTGCACAAACAGTGAATAACCCTGCTACTCTTGAACGTGAATTAAAATCTTTAGCAGGTATAACCGATCATCATGAGAAAATCCTTCTTACAATGGATTACGAAACGGGCTCCTACAATGGTATTAAAAAACTCAATGCGATAGATTGGCTATTAGGAGTTGAGGCATACTAAATACTATGCAGAATTATTGGGAGTTATGGATTTCGGAACCCCACAAGGTTCAAATTATGGTACCAAGTAAAATATTACACGCAACGACCCTGAAAGGGTCGAACGTACGTAGCCACGGGTAGCTATTCACATTTATATATCAGGCAAAAAAAACACCTCTCGTTGAGGTGTCTCTTTTATTAATTTAAGGTAAGCTTTTTCTTTAGATCATCTACATACGACCTAAATTTTTTGTCGGTATCTATTAAGTTAGATACAGTGCGGCAGGCGTGCAACACAGTGGCGTGGTCTTTATTGCCGCATTGTGCCCCTATGCTTGCCAAACTGTATTTGGTCAATTTCTTTGCAAAATACATGGTGAGCTGACGCGCCTGTACGATCTCGCGCTTGCGTGTTTTTGATTTCATCAAATCAATAGGCATATCGAAATAATCGCATATTACCTTTTGGATATAATCGATGGATATTTCGCGGCTGGTATTTTTCACGAATTTATCGATCATGGTACGTGCCAAGTCTATACTGATTTGCTTTTTGTTTAAGCTGGCTTGTGCCAACAAAGAAATCAACGCTCCTTCTAGTTCTCTTACGTTTGTATTAACACTATAAGCCAAATACTCAAGTACATCCTCAGGCATATCAATACCATCTTTATATACTTTTTTGTGTAGAATGGCTATTCTGGTTTCCAAATCGGGTACTTGCAAATCGGCAGACAAGCCCCATTTAAATCGACTTAAAAGCCTCTGCTCCATACCTTGTAAATCTACGGGCGCTCTATCAGAAGTGAGCACTATTTGCTTGCCATTGCTATGTAGGTGGTTGAATATTTCAAAAAATATGTCTTGCGTTTTTTCTTGCCCTGCTAGGTTGTGTACATCGTCAATAATGAGCACATCGAGCATTTGG
The DNA here is from genome assembly GCA_964481795.1 of uncultured Cryomorphaceae bacterium. Lineage (GTDB taxonomy): Bacteria > Bacteroidota > Bacteroidia > Flavobacteriales > Schleiferiaceae > CAYZUZ01. Next base: position 8,929 of record CAYZUZ010000017.1, on the reverse strand, counting down.
TAAAAATGCAAAAAGTCATTTCGGTTGTTATTGCGTATAGCATCAATAAACTGGGTTCTGAAGGTATCAGAGCGAACGTATAGCACCGTTTTTTCGGGATAATTATCTTTTATTTCGATGCCTATAGCGTGTGCTAAATGCGTCTTGCCCAAACCAGTAGCACCATAAAGCATCAAAGGATTGAAAGAAGTACCCCCTGGTTTTTTTGAAACCGCATAACCTGCTGAGCGCGCCAACCTATTGCACTCACCCTCTACCAAATTATCAAAAGAATAATTGGGATTGAGCTGAGAATCTACATGCACCTTGCGAAGACCCGGAATGACAAAGGGGTTTCGTACGCCATTTTGGCCAATCTCCAATGGCATTTGAATCTTAGGATTTTGGACTGGGCCTCGGTTATTGCTTGGTATTTTAAGCGAATGAGGATTCTGATTGTCATAGGTGTTTTCCATCACAATAGAATAAACCAACTTGGCTTCTTTGCCAAGTTCTTTAGTAATGGCTGAGCGCAATAATTTGATATAATGCTCTTCGATCCATTCATAGAAAAACTTACTGGGTACCTGAATGCTCAGCACATTGTCTTTTAGCTTCAATGGCTTGATGGGTTTGAACCAGATTTTAAAATTTTGGCTAGAGATATTGTCTTTTATATATGAAAGACAGTTATCCCACACCGCTTCTGCAGTTACTTCCATGCTCTAAATCATTAACTTATGTTTCTAATTGAATTCTTTACACTTTTACAAGTGCTCAGTAGTATAATGGGGAGGGCAAAAGTGTGAATAATAATTGGGATAAAAAATGTTTTCAACACTTGTATATTAAAAAATTTAGCCCCATTATTACGCGAATTTAAATTAAGAAACAAGCTACATTTTTAGCTAAATAACTGATAATCAATTAATATGTATACACACGAAACCCAACTACGCGTTCGATACGGAGAAACCGACCAAATGGGATATGTTTATTACGGCAATTACGCGCTTTATTACGAGGTAGGCCGGGTAGAAGCCCTTCGAAATGTAGGAATAGACTATAGAACAATCGAGGAAAAAGGAACGATGTTGCCCGTTTTATCGCTACAAATCAAGTATATTAGGCCTGCCACCTATGATGACTTATTAACAATAAAGACACAAATTATGGATAAACCTTCGGCACGCATCCAATTTCAACATGAGGTGTACAACTCACAAGGCATACTACTCAATAAAGCGGAAGTAGAACTCGTATTTGTGGATATGCAAAGCAAAAGGCCCTGCCCCGCTCCACAATACATTTTGGATGCTTTAGCTCCTTACTTTGATTGAGCTTTTTTGTTGAAAACAAACCTGCGCATCAAAAAATAAAACAAACTCGGTGCCCAAGTTTTGACGTATGCAGCGCCTATTTCAAAACCGCCTATGTACTTGTGCTCTTTGCCTGCTGCTATGGCACGAATGGCTTTGCGGGCAAAAACTTCGGTAAGCATGCCTTTTTCCTGAGCCGGACTGTTTTTATTTAAAGCATTGCCTTTGGAATCAAGAGATTTTAAAGTGACTTGAGTATTGATAAAACCTGGACTCAAAAGAACTACCTTGATTTGATGCGGCCTTACCTCCTCGTGAAAACCCTCGTAAAAACCATACAGCGCGTGCTTAGATGCCGCGTAGGTGGCCAAGCGCGGCTGACTAAACTTGCCCAAAATACTGGTAGTAACCACAATAGTACACGGTTTTTGAACCGATATCATGGCTTTGGTTACCTCTTTGGACAACGCTACATTACCAAAATAATTGATTTCCATTATTTTGCGCTCTACTTCATACTGAGTATCTATTGCGTTACCAAGCTGACCTATACCTCCATTATTGATCAACACATCTACCCTGCCTTCGTGATTCATGATGTCTTGCACCCAATTTTCTGCCTCTTTATGTTGCTCCAAATCTATGGGCAAGATTCTGGTTTTAACCCGATTACACATTGCCGCCACACGGAGTAACTCCTCCCTTCTGCGGGCACTTAAAACCAATTGCACGCCTCCTAGCCTGTTATATTCCAATGCTATACCTTCGCCTATTCCTGATGAGGCACCCGTAATCCAAATGACAGGCAATGTAGCTTTCATTGATACTTTATTTTTGTATTAATTGGGTGGTAAAGTTAAACAAACTGATACATGTAAATTTTTTTAAATATGAAGATTCGAGAAGTTATTCAAGTTTTGGAGGAATGGGCTCCTCCTATTTTACAAGAAACCTACGACAACAGCGGCCTGTACTGTGGCCACATGGAAGCAGAAACCCAAGGTGCACTCGTGTGCTTGGATGTAACCGATGAAGTCATAGAGGAAGCACTCGCCAAGGGCATTCACCTGATCATTGCCCATCATCCTTTAATTTTTAAGCCCTTAAAAAATCTTGTACCCAAAAATGAAACCCAACGCCTACTCTACAAAGCCATAAAAAACGACTTGGCTATTTATGGCATACACACCAACCTCGACAATGTGCTGCATGGCGTAAATGGAATAGTGGCCGAAAAACTAGGATTAGAGAAGGTAGAAATTTTAGCTCCTGGCAAAGATGAATTGCTAAAATTGGCGGTTTTTGTGCCCAATAGCCATGTTGCTGCCGTGCAAAAAGCATTGTTTGATGCAGGTACAGGCAGCATAGGAAATTATACCGATTGTAGCTTTAATGCCCAAGGTGAAGGCACCTTCACAGCTATGGAACATGCCCAACCGTATGTAGGCCAAAAGCATCAACTACACACCGAGCCCGAAACAAAAATAGAAGTGATACTACCTAGCCGAATACTGCCCCAAGCGCTACAGCAAATGAAAAAAGCGCACCCTTACGAAGCTGTAGCCTATGATATATACGCACTAAAAAATCCTGACCCTACCACAGGTGCAGGCATCGTAGGCGAGCTAAAGCAAGCCGTAGCCACCTCCGATTTTTTGTACGATTTAAAAAAGATATTTGGGATACCTTATATAAAATGCACACAAAAAACTCCAAAAACTGTAAAAAGAATTGGCTTTTGCGGAGGCTCAGGAGCATTTCTGATCCCGGTAGCCCAGCAAAAAGGCTGCGATTTGTACTTGAGTGCCGACATCAAATACCACGATTTTTTTGCCGCAAATGAAGCCTTTGGAATCGTTGATTTAGGCCATTATGAATCAGAGCAATTCACAATGGAATTAATTATTAAATATTTGAGCGAAAAATTAATTACTTTTGCGGCTTGTAAAACAGAAGTGATTACCAATCCTGTTAAAATTTTTTAATATCAATATGACTCAGGAAGTTACAGTAGAAGAAAAGTTAAGGGCATTATATGACCTACAAATCATTGACTCTAAAATAGATAAGATACGCAGCGTAAGAGGCGAGCTACCTCTTGAGGTACAAGATTTGGAAGACGAAATCGAAGGCTTGAATACGCGCATCGGAAAGTTGAAAGCCGAAATAGCCGAGCTAGATGCCGAGATAAAAGGCAAAAAGAACATGATTAAGGACTGCCAAGATAAAATTAAAAAATATCAAGAGCAGCAAAAAAACGTGCGCAACAACCGCGAATTTGATGCCTTAGCCAAGGAAATTGAATTTCAAGAGCTTGAAATACAATTGGCTGAAAAGCATATCAAACAATTCAAAGCCCGGGTAGATGGAAAGCAAGAAATTGCCGACCAAGCCATGGCCAAATTAGAAGAACGCAAAAACCACTTGCAGTTCAAAAAAAGTGAACTCGATAATATCTTGGCTGAAACTTCAAAAGACGAAGAAATATTGGTGGCCAAATCCTCTGAATTTGAAAAATTCATCGATGCACGCCTATTGTCTGCTTACAAGCGCATCAGAGGTCGTGTAAAAAATGGCCTAGCCGTAGTTCCGATTGAAAGAGGAGCCTCAGCCGGATCTTTTTTTACCATACCACCACAAAGACAGTTGGAGGTAGCTGGCCGCAAAAAAGTAATTACGGATGAGCACTCTGGCAGAATTTTGGTAGATCCAGAATTGGCAAGAGAAGAAGAAGAGAAGATTGATAATTTGTTAAAATAATTGAGATTTAATTACTTATATAATTTTTTAAAAAAAAGGATTTCGTTGCCGAAGTCCTTTTTTTTTGCTTGGGCATGCTGCCTATCGTACACCTTGCAAGCCCAGTGGACTCCAGAAATTAGAGCCATTGAGGATTTGTTATTTGACCTAAAACTACAAGAAGCAGAGCAAAAACTGACACAGGTCAAAAAAACACAGCTTCAAAATCCATTATATCATTACCAAGAAGCTTCCTTAGCTTTTATAAAAGCCATCAGTGAAGATACCGAACAAAAAATCGAAGAAAGCATTGATCTTATTGGTTCAAAAATCAGCGCCTTAGATCAAATATCTACCCCTAAAGAACACACCTACTTGGCTCAAGGTGAATTGTATGTGCTCAGAGGTATTTTGAAAGAACGATTAGGCCAAACCTTAAAAGCCTCATTGGATTTTTACTCAGGATACAAAAAACTAAAAACCGCCCAAAAGGAATTTCCAAACCACCCTATTTTTCAAATGTATTGGGGCGTGGTTCAGGCTACTATAGGTAGTCTACCACTTAATTATCAGAGTTATTTGAAAATGATAGGATTTAAAGGCGATGTAGATGAAGGCTTAGAAATGATAGAAAAGAACTTTAGGCTGATTATGGCCAATCCCAAATACAGTCCGTATCAAAAAAGAGCCTCTATCAACTTTGCCATCAGCTATCACCAATTGAGCAACGATAAAAATTTTGATTTGGAGCACCGAGGAGTCCAAGTTAAAGGCATTCCCATATTTGAGCTGGGTATGGCCAAAATATGCTTTGAGCAAAACAGAGCTTCCAAGGCATTAGAATACATCCAAGCCTATGAAAAACACACAGGAATAGAGCGATTTCATTACTTCTATTACCTCCGCGGCAAAGTACAGTTGGCCGCAGGACACCCACAAGCCGACCAATTTTTTGTTGAATACCTGCAACATTATTCAGGTAAAAATTTCATCAAGGCCAGTCATCGATATTTAGCGTGGTTTTATTTGATTCAGAAAGATCAAAACCTTGCCGACAAACACCGCAAGCTGGCCCTTGAAAAAGGTCAAGCCGTAATTTGGAGCGATAAGTCGGCCTTACAAGATGTTCAAGAACCCTTCAACAGAATCTTGCTATTGGCGCGTATTAAGTACGATGGTGGATTTTATACAGAGGCATTACAAATTCTAAAATCAGGAGAAAAAAACTGCCGCCCTACAATATCCGACCAAGTAGAGTGGAACTACAGAATGGGCAGGGTGTATCAAGCACAAGAAAAAAATAAATTGGCCACAGTACACTACAAAAAAGCGCTAGAATTGCATCAAACATTAGACTTTAACGTAGGCAATTCGGCATTGCAAATAGCCTTGATAGCAGAAAGTGAAAATCAAAAAGAGCAGGCAAAAAAGTACTTCAAGCTATGCCTCACCTATTCAGGATTTCGCTACCAAGAAGGCGTGCATCAAAAAGCAAAAGCCGGCCTTGCGCGACTCAAAAATTAGGCCTGTAGTAACCTATATCATTAAAACTCGTATTAATTTAAGATTAAGTTTTACTTTTGGCCTCTGAGTAATCATTATTTTAATTGAATGAAACCCTCGCTCCGTGTAGTCATTTTTAACAACCATGAACCATTGATTTCCGAAACTGAATGAAGTTTAAAGCCAGTCAAATAGCAGAATTATTGGAGGGTGAATGCCGTGGAGATGCATCCATTGAGCTAGATAGAATAGAAAAAATAGAAACAGCTACAGAAGGCTCACTTACTTTTCTTGCCAATCCGCAATACACCCCATACATATACACCACACGAGCCAGCGCGGTAATTGTAAATGAAAATTTTACACCAGAGGAGCCCATTTCTGCTACTTTGATACACGTACCCAATGCGTATCAAGCCTTTGCAAAGGTTTTGGCCTACTACGATAAAATTAAAAAATCAAAATCGGGCATAGAAAGCCCTGTTTACATACACCCCACAGCCACCATAGGCAAGGATGTTTTCATTGGAGCCTTTACCTACATAGGCGAAAATGCTGTGATAGGCAATGAAGCCAAAATTCACCAAAGCTGCTATGTGGGCAATGATGTAAAAATAGGCGCCCACACACACCTGAGCCAAGGTGTAAAAGTGCTCGATATGTGCGAAATAGGATCACATGTGGTATTGCATGCAGGGGTAATCATAGGTAGCGAGGGTTTTGGATTTGCCCCCAAGGGCAATGAAGGCTATAATAAAGTACCGCAAATAGGCAATGTAATCATACACGATGAGGTAGAGATAGGCGCCAATACCACCATAGACAGGGCCACCATAGGCAGCACCATCATACACAAAGGCGTGAAGCTAGACAATTTGATACAAATAGCCCACAATGTAGAAATAGGCGAAAACACCGTAATGGCTGCACAATGCGGCATAGCGGGCAGCACCAAAATAGGCAAAAATTGTATGATAGGCGGGCAAGTGGGTATATCAGGCCACATCAACATAGGCGATGGCGTGCGAATAGCTGCACAATCTGGCCTATCCAAAAGCATCAAAGCAGGCGAAACCATCATGGGTTCGCCCGCACAATCCATAAGCGATTTTAAACGCTCCTTTGTTTTATTACGTCAATTACCTAGTATCGTAGCTGAATTTACCCGCAATAAAAACAAAGGCCAAGCATAGAAATAATGAATACACTACAAACCACCATCAAACAAAGCATCAGCCTACAAGGAATAGGCTTGCATACAGGTCAAAAAGTAACCATGACCTTTCATCCGGAAGAACCTAATAAAGGGATTACTTTTTTACTCAACAAAAACGGAGAGAAAACCGCAATACCTGCCTTGGCCAGTTTTGTAGACAGCACCGAGCGAGGCACTAGCCTGCGCAAAGATTCGGTAAAAATTCACACCACGGAGCATGTTTTAGCAGCTATCATTGGCCTTGAAATAGACAATTTAACCATAGAAATAGATGCAGAGGAACCCCCCATAATGGACGGAAGCTCCAAATTTTTTGTAGAGGCATTAGAAAGTGCAGGCATTGAAACCCAAGATGCAGAAAAAAACTATTTTGAGGTAAAAGAAATCATCCGATACAGCAATGAGGCAGAAGATGTGGAGCTGATGGTATTGCCCTACGACGGATACAAGGTAACCGTAATGGTAGATTTTGGCACCAAAGTTTTAGGCACTCAAAATGCTGAAATCAAAGAGTTAAGTCAGTTTAAAAAAGAAATTGCGAGTTCGCGAACCTTCAGTTTTTTACATGAATTGGAGTATTTACTTGATCAGCAACTCATCAAAGGAGGCGATTTGAATAATGCTATTGTGTATGTAGACAAGCAGCCCAAGCCCGAAACACTCGACAAACTCAAAGGTGTATTCAAAAAAGAAAAAGTATCCATCAAACCCAATGGTATTTTAGACAATTTGGATTTACACTTTCCCAACGAAGCCGCCCGTCATAAACTCTTGGATGTAATAGGCGATTTGGCCTTGGCAGGCCGCTACATCAAAGGCCACGTAATAGCCAAAAAACCAGGCCACAAAGCCAATACGGAATTTGCAAAGCTGATATTGAAACACATACGCGACACCAAGGAAGAAATACCCGCCTACGACCCCAATCAAACGCCCGTGATGGATGTGGTAGATATTATGAATACCTTGCCACACCGACCGCCCTTTTTGCTTGTAGATAAAATAATAGAACTGAGCCAAACACACGTGGTAGGTGTAAAATCCGTAACCATGAATGAGCCCTTTTTCACAGGTCACTTTCCGGGTGCACCGGTAATGCCCGGTGTGCTTCAAATAGAAGCCATGGCCCAGGTAGGAGGTATATTGGCGCTGAGCACCGTACCCGACCCAGAGAATTATCTGACCTTCTTTTTGAAAATGAACGAAGTAAAATTCAAATATAAGGTACTACCAGGCGACACCTTGATATTTAAGCTTGAACTGCTAGAACCCATTCGAAGAGGCATTGTAAAAATGCAGGGGAAAGCATATGTAGGCAATAAGTTGGTATCCGAAGCAGAATTGATGGCCCAGATCGTAAAAGAAAAAAACAATTAACAACTAACCTCACGATGAATCAACCCTTAGCATACGTACATCCCTCTGCAAAAATTGCCGATAACGTAGTCATTGAACCCTTTACCACCATACACAAAAATGTAGAAATAGGCGATGGAACGTGGATTGGCTCTAATGTAACCATATTTCCGGGGGCTCGCATTGGCAAAAACTGCCGCATATTTCCAGGAGCCGTTATATCAGCCGTGCCACAAGATCTAAAATTTGAAGGTGAAGATTCTTTAGCCATCATAGGCGACGGAAGTACCATACGCGAGTGCGTAACCATCAATAGAGGAACCAAGGCTTTGGGCCACACCAAATTAGGAAATAATTGCTTGATAATGGCCTATGCACACATTGCTCACGATTGTGTGATAGGCAACAATGTGATTTTGGTAAACTCCACCACTTTAGCAGGCCATGTAAGCATTGGCGACTTTGCTATTTTAGGAGGTTTAAGTGCTGTACATCAGTTTGTAAATATTGGTCAGCACGCCATGATAGGTGGCGGATCGTTGGTAAGAAAAGATGTACCACCTTATGTAAAAGCAGCCAAAGAACCCATTTCTTATGTGGGCATCAACTCGGTAGGACTGCGCAGAAGAGGATTCTCAAACGAGAAAATAGCTGAGCTTCAAAAAATATATCGACTGCTTTTCCAAAGTAAATTCAACAACAGCCAAGCCATAGAGGTGATAGAAACCGAAATGGAAGCCTCGCCCGAGCGCGACGAAGTAGTTCAATTTGTGCGCAACTCCCCACGAGGAATCATGAAAGGTTTTAACCTAAGCAG
>CAYZUZ010000016.1:0-11991 GCA_964481795.1 uncultured Cryomorphaceae bacterium | reverse complement strand
TTTGTTTTGGTAGGTACATGCAAAATCCTGTTTTCCAAATCAATATTACCCACCATAAGCCTACTTACCTCAATAGGCCGCAAAAAGGCATAGGTTATAAATCGGATGTAATTGTACAAATTAGGATCATTGGCCAGCAACCATGCTTTGATGGCTGCAAGCTCGTTGGGTTGTATTTGAGCGTTTTTTGTGGCACGTTGTTGCAGCATTTTTATACCTTTGCATGGGTTTATTGGTACAAGCTCCCATTCTTCCAATTGCGAAAATAGGCTTTTTAATTCGCGTAAATAATTGTTTCGGGTGGTAGGCTTTACCTTCTTTTCATTGATAAGATGCTCTAAGAATTGGTTGATTAAGCCCTTGCCTATCATTGTAGATTGATGTTCGTGTAAGCGCTTGTTTTTTAGGTATAACAAAAAAACATTTAAACGAGAAAATCCCCCTTGGAAGCTTGAAATGGTTTGGTAAGACTTTCGGTGTAGCAATACCCTTTCAAGGTCATGCACAAAGGAAGTGATTGTGTTTTGAACTTGCACTTCAAAAGGCGACCAACCATTTGCCAAAAGCTCTTCAATAGCTTTTTTTAATGCCTTTGCATGTTCAATTTTTAAAGCCTTGGTGGGCTGGGCGTTTATTTCTCCATATTTTTGAAAACGCTGTATTTTCCCAGTTTGAGGATTGCGTAAACTAAAGCCTACATACCATTTTTTACCCTGATAGATAGTAACGGAAGGTATTTTGTGCATGGCCTTTAAATCTGTGTATGAACCTGTGTACGCAAGTTGCGGCACAATTGCCGCAACATCTGAAACCTTGTACCCGGGACGGGAATTGAACCCGTACTCGCATTTCTGCAAACAGGATTTTAAGTCCTGCGTGTCTACCAATTCCACCACCCGGGCCCTTACAAAAAAACTCTCCTTTTGAGGGGAGAGCTTGCAGAGCGAGAGACGGGACTCGAACCCGCGACCCCGACCTTGGCAAGGTCGTGCTCTACCAACTGAGCTACTCTCGCAAATTGGGAGTGCAAATATACTATCATACCTCTTTTTTGCAAATATTTTTTATCCTTTCTCTTGAATTAATTTTTTGCGATAGCTATGGAGCTTCATCAAGGCTTCTATTGGAGTTAATGAGTTGATGTCCAACATTTTTAAGTCTTCTCTTAACTCTTCCATCAATGGGTCATCCAGTTTAAAAATACTCAATTGCATATCATTTTTGAGGTTTGGTTTTTCTTTAGCTCCTCTAGATTCTTCCAAAACCTTCAAAATTCGCTTGGCATTTTGAACCACACTATGCGGTACACCTGCCATTTGTGCCACGTGTATACCAAAAGAATGGTGGCTGCCCCCAGATGTGAGTTTTCGCAGAAAAACAATTTCATCTTTCAATTCTTTTACTGCTACGTTAAAGTTTTTGATTCCTGAGAATTTTTGCTCCATTTCGTTGAGTTCATGGTAGTGCGTTGCAAATAAGGTAAAGGGTTTTGCAGGGTGATCATGCAAAAACTCAGCAATGCTCCAAGCTATTGATATACCGTCATAGGTGCTTGTGCCTCTGCCTATCTCATCAAGGAGTATGAGAGAATGAGCAGATAAATTATTTAAAATAGACGCTGTTTCATTCATTTCTACCATAAAGGTTGACTCTCCTTGCGAAATATTATCGGAAGCCCCTACCCTTACAAATAATTTGTCGAGTATACAGAGTTTAGCCTCCTGAGCAGGAACGTAGCAGCCCATTTGTGCCAATATGGATATCAGTGCCGTTTGCCTCAGCAAGGCTGATTTACCCGACATATTAGGGCCTGTAATCATCAATACATGCTGGCCTTCTTTGTTGAGCAGTATATCGTTTGGTATATAATCCACTCCTATGGGAAGCAAATGCTCAATAACTGGATGACGTGCATTCTGAATCTCGAGCAATTGTATATCATCGCTTAGGATGGGTTTGCAATAATTCTTCATTTTTGCCAATTGTGCAAATCCCAGCAACACATCTATCTGGGCTATTATCTGTGCATTTACCTGTATTTGTACCAAGTAATTTTTTACATATTCTATCATTTCCTCATACTTCCGAAGTTCAATTTGATGTATATTTTCTTCGGCATTGAGTATTTTAGTTTCATACTCTTTCAGCTCGGGAGTTATGTATCGCTCGGCACTTACTAAGGTTTGTTTTCTTATCCAAGTATTAGGTACTTTGTCTTTATGGGTATTTCGTACTTCGAGATAATATCCAAATACGTTATTAAAAGCCACTTTAAGAGAGCTTATTCCTGTAGCATCCATTTCTCTGTTTTGCAATTGGAGCAGATAGTCTTTATTAGAGCTCATTAGGTGGTATAGTTCATCGAGCTCAGGATAAATGTTTTCTTTAAATATTTTTCCTTTTCCTATGGCCGAGGGAGCATCATCGAGCAAGTAATTTTCCAGCATTTCCCATAGACTTTTACAAGGATGTATGCCATCGGCCAGCTTTTTTAGCAATGGAGTTCCTTTCTCATTTAAAAGATTGAGAAGTGTATTGAAATCGCGTATGGAAGATCGCAATACAAGCATTTCCTTTGGATTTATTTTGCCTGTAGACAGCTTGGATAGCAGGCGCTCTACATCGCCCATACTCGAAAATATTTGGCTTATTTGTTCTGTTAATTCTGGGGCTTGAATCAGGCCTTCTACTAGGTTATAGCGTTCATTTATCTTAATCGATGAACGTAGAGGAAAGGCGAGCCACATTTTAAGCATACGCGCGCCCATTGCGGTAAGCGTATGGTCAATAATATCGATTAGGCCTTTGCCTTCCGGATGATTAGAGCGGAATAGTTCTAAATTGCGAACGGTAAATTTATCCATCCACAGGTGTTCCTCAGGAAAAATTCGCTGTAAGGCAGTAATGTGAGAAAGATCCTTCTGTTGATTTTCTTTTACATAATGCAAGGCAGCACCTGCGGCTATGATTCCGGTTTTCATTTCCTCTAATGCAAATCCTTTCAAAGAATTTGTTTTGAAATGCTTCAATAGAATTTCATAGGCGTAGTCATATTTATAAACCCACTCATCCATACCAAAGGAAAAAACCTCTGAGCTTCTTAAATCTTTAACCCTTTGACTTTGGCTTTTTGGGTAAATAATCTCATTGGGCTGCATCGATTGCAAGAGCTTCTGAGCATTGACAAGATTGGTTTCTGTAACGAAAAACTCACCAGTAGAAACATCTAAAAACGCCACTCCAAAAGAGGCATTATCTATACATACAGCACAAAGAAAATTATTCTTATTTGCTGTCAAAACCTGATCATTGAGGTTTACCCCTGGAGTTACCAACTCCGTAACACCTCGTTTTACTATGGTTTTTGTCAATTTGGGATCTTCTAATTGATCACAAATAGCTACTCGATAGCCTGCGCGTACAAGCTTAGGCAAATACGTATCGAGTGAATGGTGGGGAAATCCGGCCAAAGCCATATCTGCGGCTGCGCCATTGGCTCGTTTGGTAAGTACGATGCCCAAAATTTTGCTTGCAGTAATAGCATCTTGATCGAATGTTTCATAAAAATCACCTACACGAAAGAGCAAAATAGCATCGGGGTATTTGGCTTTAATGCCATAATATTGCTTCATTAACGGTGTTTCACTTTTGGCTTTGCCCACTGATAAAGATTTTAATGATGAGAAAAATTTTAAACCATGAATTAAAACGCCTCACAACCGAGGAGTTTCAATCTGCCCCAAAAATACCACTTTACATTGTTTTAGACGATGTGCGTTCCATGCATAATGTAGGCTCAGTTTTTCGCAGCAGCGATGCCTTTCGGGTTGAGAAGATTTTCTTGTGTGGTAACACGCCTATTCCTCCCCATCGTGAGATTCAAAAAACCGCTCTAGGTGCCACAGAATCAGTATCGTGGGAATACAGAAATAGTGTTTTAGACGTAATGCAGCAGCTTAAAGAGGAAAAAGTAAAAGCGATTGCAGTGGAGCAAGCCGAAGGAAGCTACCAACCACAAGAGCTATTAAACCTGGTAGACAATCGTCAAAAATATGCCCTCCTACTAGGTAATGAAGTACTAGGTGTTTCGCAAGATGCTGTAAATGAGTGTGACTATTGCCTAGAAATTCCGCAATTAGGCACCAAGCATTCGCTTAATATATCAGTATGCGCAGGGATTGTGATTTGGGAGTTTTTCAAAATATTGCAAGTCCATTTAAAATAATTTCAAAAAAAAAGGCGGCTCAAATGAGCCGCCTTTTAAATTATATATCAAAAGATTTTCAATTACTTGATATTGAATTCAACTCTACGGTTGATGTTAAGCAATTGCGCTGAAAGTGGGCTGTCTTCGCCAGCACTTACAGCTTCTAATCTAGAAGCATCGATACCATAATTGCGAACCATGTAATCAATTACAGCTTTTGCTCTTCTCTCACCTAATTTTCTATTGTAAGCTTCAGAACCTGTTTTATCTGTATGGCCTGTTACAGTCAATGTAAGGTTTTCGTTAGATGCTAAAACTCTTGCTATGGTTGCCAATCTTTCTGCGTTAGCTGCTGATATAGAGGTTCCATTAGTAGCAAAGAATACTTGAGGTAATACAGCATCGCTCACACCGCCACCGCCACCTACATTCTTAATTTGGCGACCATTAGCATCTACAAGAGCACCTTTTGGAGTATTGACTTCTTGATCGCGGCTATCAGGCACACCATCACCGTCTGTATCAAGCTCACGACCTTTGGCATCTACCTTAGCGCCTTTGCCTGTAAATGGATCCTCATCCATATAATCTGGAATTCCATCCATATCTACATCCAAAGCGCGACCTGAACCGTCTACTACAACACCTGCTGGTGTCTCATTGTCTTTATCGTACATATCAGCTACACCGTCACCATCCACATCACCTACTAATTTATCCATGTCTCTGCGTACTGATGCTGTATTGTTATACATATCTGCAAATACAGTACTGTATACAATAGATGAACGCTCCTTGTCCCTGTCTTTGCTGCTCAAGTTGTAAGTAGCTCCTGCATAAAAATAAATTACTCTGTCTTTAGTTTGACCGAAAGTAACCCCATCTATTCCATCTGTTTCAAAGAAATAGGCTTTTACACCTAAATCTAAATCCCATGTTTTATTCAATTGGTACTTGTAATTTGCATCTAAAGAAAGAAACAAGCTATTGATCCACCTTCTGTTTGTAGTTGTAAGCACATCAAATCTGTAATTCTCTGGATTGTAAAAAGCTAAACCAGCTCCTATACTAACAATAAGGGCGTGGCGTGTGGAAGTTCTGTTTGGATTGGTATTAAAAGCATTAAATATATTGATAGCGACACCGCCTTCGCCAGCGAGCAACAAGCTTCTGTATTGAGTGCCATTGACAACATTGTCTCTTTGACCACTGGTTCCATTGAGTGCGCCAAGAGTACCAGCTACGTAAAAACCATAAAAAGGATTATAATACTTTGTGATTTTGCCACTACCGCCTAGGGTTAAACCTCCACCTGGGCTGTCAAATCTATCTCTACCTGGGGCAAAATTCCACAAATCCATGTTTGAATATGGGAAGCCCAAATTAGCAGAAATTGACCACGTTTTAAAGTCGTCAACGTAATTTGTTGCTGTCGACTGTGCTTGGCTTAGTAAAGTGAAACCGAAAGCTAAGGCGATAAATAATATCTTTTTCATAATTGTAAATAATTGATTTTTCTTTAATCGGTGCAAAAGTATAAATAATAAAACTTATAATGAGTGTTTTTTACAAAATTTTACTATATGATAACATTTAAAAAATAGTGTTAATGGTCAGAACATTAGATGATTTGTGTGTAAGTCTACTGCCAAATTATTTATGAAAACGTAAAAATATCATGCGAATGTGGGGTTTGAGTTAGTGAGCAATGATATTACACATGTGAAACAGCAATCTTGAACCCACATTTGCATCATAATCGTCTACATCTTCCGATGAGCCCACTTCGTTTAAGTCCATTCCTATAATCTCTTTACCTGAATCCTTGAGCATTTCAAGTAAGAAAAATACTTGTTCTAGCTCAAAACCACCCGGTACAGGAGTGCCTGTAGTGGGGCAAAGCTTGGGGTCTAAGCCATCAATGTCGATGCTTACATATACTTTCTGTGGCAATTCTGCTATTATTTCTCTGCACTGTTCCGACCAAGTTTTTCCTTCGTAGGATTCTCTTTTTAGGTCTCTATCAAAAAATATTTTAATATCCTCTCTTGATTGTGCATAATCTAGCTCTTCTTTACAATAATCGCGTATGCCTACTTGCACCAATTTTTTGATTTGGGGCATTTTCATGAAATTATAAGCAATGGATGCGTGTGAGTAGATGAAGCCTTCGTAAGCATTTCGCAAGTCGGCATGTGCGTCTATTTGTAGTACGCCAAAGTCTGAATTTCGCGCGGCTAAAGCTTTCAAATACCCCAATGGCGTACTGTGATCGCCTCCTAATAAAATAACTTTTTTGCCTTTGTCTAGGTATTCACTGGTGTTCGATTCTACAAAATCTATCATGTGCGCGCATGAATCGTTGATGGATTTCAATAACTCTAAGGCTTCATCGTCATCCGCCTCATCATTTACTAAAAAATTTAAGTAATCTTCTACTTCCTCGCGGGTTTCATTACTTAGCACAATCAATTCTTCTTCAGGCTCCAACATAAAAAATCCTTTTTGCCAGCCATTAGGGTACTTGGGATGGTATAAATCTACTTGTTTAGACGCCTCTCTGATATCAAAAGGCGCATACTCTGTGCCATCGCCATAGCTTACTGTAGCGCCCCAGGTTACTGGAAAAACTATTACTTCCGATTGCTCTTCATCAAAGGGTAGCCCAAAAAGCTCATCGGTAACTGCCAAGCCATTGGCATCAAAATTTTTTATTATTTCTTCTTTGGTCATGTTTTTGTCTTAATATATTAAACCTACGGATATTTTTTTCAATATTCTATCTCCATCAGGGTGTGTTAAATCAAGTAATGCTATGTAAGTGCCTGATCTTAGTTTGCTGTTGTTGTTACCCGTACCTGGCCATATGGCAATACCCTCTGCTGCTAGCAATTGTAGGTTTTGCAACTGAATAATTTCTATTCCATTTAAATCTACTATTCTAATTGAGCCCATATAACCACCCTTATCGAGCTTATACTTGAAGGTGCAAATATCTTGAAATCCATCGTTATTGGGTGAAAAAACTTTGGGCTCAGCATAAAAATCTATTTCCTTAATTTGATTGGAAATTTGCTGTGAATTTTCGTAGCCGGGTGTACCAAAACCTGCGGGCTCGGCTGCCGACCGCCAAAACGAAGCGTCGTTGATGGGTGAGCTGGCCAAAATCCTTTCCAGTGATACTCCTTTATAATTACGTAACAGAGGGCTGTGCATTTCGCTTGAATACTCTACAAAGTCAATCCATTCAAAACCATGGGCAGCAAGTGCTACACTACCTTGAGTGTTGGGCAGTGTGGGCAATGCGCTTGTTTCAATAATGGCTTTGGGATTTTTAATATTGTAGAAAGGTTCTACACCTTGCCTACTGCGCACAAAAACCAAATACTCGCCCGGAAAAAACAAAATAGGCAAATCAGTTAACACCTTTGGGCTAAGTATATTTTGATTTTCTGGTGAATAATTGCCCACCAAAAGTTTATTTAGGTCAATGATTTTATTTGAATTATTATAAAGCTCCACATATTCTTGAGCGCCCACAAATTCTTCGGGTAGCAATTCATTGATTACAATTTCGCCTAAACTTGGCTTAGAAGGCTTGCCAAACTTTAGTGTATCTGCCTTAAATACATTGCCTGTGCAATCTGAGGGCAGCGCATCGAAATGAATTTTATATACTTCATTGGGCTGCATGGCATTCAAAAACAAAAGCTTAACCCTGTTATTGGTGCTTCGCTCTATCGACAATACATTTAATTCTGGCTCTACATTATATATACTTGGGTTTAATAATTCCTCCGACAAAACATCTTCTGAAAAAACCATTTGTATAGAAAAGTCATCTTCGTAGGTGGCATACAACAAAAAAGGCTTCAAGGTATCAGGGTTGATCGCTTGCACTGAGTTCGCTGCACCAGGAGTACCACCGGCAGGGCTTACTGATGCCACCCAGTTGGCGCTTCCTCCACAAAAATTTTCTTTGTCTATTTGCTCCAACGACCAGCCGCCATTGCGCTTAAATGTACTTGTGTACCAGTTTTCACTGTACTGCACCGAATGAATCAGATTGTCCTCAGGCGATAGTAAACTTACCGTGGCTCCCGCATTGGTAAGTAGGGTGGATGACATGCTTACACGAATCTTCTGAATATCTGAGCTAAACAAATCTGCGGATTCTTCACGAACGATGATGGCGTAACTGTTTGGCGCCAAGCTCCCATTCAAATGGACTAGGGTATTGTTGACCCTCATTTTCCATCCTTGTAAACTTTGAGGCACGGCTGTTCTATTGTAAATTTCTACGTACTCGGCATCGGGTAAGTTCACCACGGGTGTAGGATCGGCCATGACTTCATTGATCACTATATCAAAAGCTTGGGCTACGTTTTGTATAAACTCGGCACTTAAATTCTCTGCCACATTGCCAAATAAATCTTCCACTTCCTCTACCGAAACTTGGTACAGTGTATTTATTTGAATAGGCTGAGTCAATTGTAAGAGTATTTGATCGCTATTGCCTTGGTAAAAAGAAACTTGAGCAGGAAATCCTATACCTTGATTGATGCTAAAATTGGCAGGAAACAAAGCCGAAGGCAATAAAGCTTCATCAAATTGCAACAAAAGTTCATTGCTACTAAGTAGTTGGGCACTCAAAAGTTGTGGAGCAATACTATCTACAAATTCTTGTCCACTCACGCTGAAATCATCAAAAAAGAAAAGATTGAAACGCGTGGTAGTAAACACGCATTGAACCCCAAAAAATGCGCTTTGCGAAAATGAATCATCAAAGGCTGGCGGAATACTGATGAAACTATTTCCTGTGCCGGAAGTGTCATACTCGAGCGTCCACAAGTTATTTACATCGCGTGTTAATCGTACCAGGGTGTTTACTGAGCTCGTATTGACCACATTTTCTATTGATTCAGAAATGATGGTATTATTAGTTCCTGATCTACGCATAAGCGAAATTCTGCGCTGGGTAGTACCTCCTATTCTCACAAAATAACCATTTAAAGCACCATTCAAAACGGAGGTATTGCTCATCAGAAATACTTGAGCAAAATTCTGCGACGACGGGTTAAAGCCATATCGAACTTTGAACTGCCAAGTGGCTTCAGTGGCAATAGCGCTTGGGGTGACTAAATATGCGTTTAAAGTTCTGGCTGTGTCGTTGAGCTGTAACTCTAAATTGGCATTGACCACAAACTTTTCTGTTTGACCCAGCCACTCGGGATTCTGACTGAAATTACCATCGGTAAAATCATCAGACCAAGTGCTTTGCGCTTTGGCAGAACAAAGAGTAAGCACATAAAAAACCATAAAAAACAGAAGCCTCATAACGTATTTTTTCTATAATTTGCAAAGAAAAGCCTGGATGCTTATTGTAAGGTTAAGCGGTTGTTAAGATTATAAAAAACTATGCAAATCAAGGTTTTTTACGCTTGTTTACATTCATAAAAAAAGCCTGAGTAAAATACTCAGGCTTTCTCATTGATATATAAACTATGAAAAAAAACTATTTTATCACCTGCAACTTGCCTCTCCAACTTTCGCCTTGGTCGGTAGTGAGCTCTACCAAATAGGTACCTGCTTTATAATGAGCTGTTTCTATACCCAGCTTATCGCCTGCTAATATTTGTACAGCATCTTGCAGCACCACTCTGCCCGTAAGGTCGGTAATGCGAATGCTTGCATTGCCTGAGAGTTCTGCTACATCCAAGTACGCAAAAACCTTAGCTGGGTTGGGATACAAACGTGGGGCATACTCTTTATCTCGGTTTTCGTTGATTCCTATGGATTGACATCCTATGGGCAAATCGAAAGCTTGCACACCATCGGCACGGCTATTGGAGGAACCTTGATCGGCACTAAAGCCCAAACCTCTACCTGCGAATGCCTCCCATATCAAGCAAGCATTAACACCATCGTATAGTAGGGTATCTGCTTGCAAAATTGCATCACGAGAATCCACAAATCCTGGGCTGCACTTTTGCAACTTTAAGCCTTCCATTACCAATCGGAAAGCGATGTTATTTCCTCCATTACCGTTGTAAATATCATTATCGAAGCCATACTCATTTACAAGCAACCAATACATATCCCAAACCATGGTGGCCCATACAGTACCTACACCATGAGGCACAGATAGGTTTTTTGCATTATCGTACAATAAATTGTTTTGCACTGTATTGGTTGAGTAGGGTCTTGGTCGTATTCCTTGGCCTGTAATAGGCTGATTGATAAGCCATGTAGCAATGCCTCTGCGCTGTGTGCCTACATTGGTGCTATCGGTATTAAAAAACAAACCAAACAAATCGCTCCAGCCTTCGCCTGCTTGCTCTTGATTGCCTAAACAGCTACTGTTGTTACGCCCTCCGGTAAGGCGATTGGATATGCCATGACCATATTCGTGCAATACCACGCCATTGTCAAATGAAGAATCAAAGCCAAACACAGAATCGGATAAGCTGGCATAAACTGCCGGATTGTTGCTTAAAAGGCCTTTGAGCAGCGTGCCAGCCCCTTGCGTAATCATGATAGAAGGTATGTTTACTCCAGCACCTTGACCGCCCATAGCTATAGGGTTTCCGCCTTGATCATTGGCCACAATAACGCCAATAGCACCTGCGGCTTGCGCGTTTAAGATTTTACTTGCAAAGGTGCAGCTGCCTCTATCAATGAGGGCTATTTTTCCTGTGAGATTTTGTGCTGTAGGTGTACATCCCAAGCTTGGATTGGATGAGCTGTCTTGATAAAGTACCAATTGACCAGAAACTGGATTGGTAGATATGGGTGGGCCTATACTGGCGGGTGTACCGGGAAAACTATTGACCATTGGTGAATCAATTTTTAGGATATTTCCCCCTCCTGTATTCCACAAGTACATCTGCATACGAGGTGCATTTCCATCGGTAGGCGTGGCAAAATTGGCGTTGTTGGTACCTCCGCCATCCATGGCTTCTGCACGAACGGCATCGTTGCCAGAGCCACCTTTGCCATAGTTATTTACTTGAAAATTGCCCGCAGCTTCTGTAAAGCCATATTCATAAAATACATCGTGCGCAATATTGTTGGTGTAAAATAGATTGGTAACCGCAGCGGGCATGGTAATGATAGCGGCCTTGGTAAAGTCTACTGGATAATTGAAGTAAAGACTATCGCCACCATCGGGGCTAAAACCAGGAGTATTGCTGTTATTTTGGTCTTCGTAAGCAAACACATTGTTTCCTCGGGTGATAGTAAACTGCTTAGGATTGTTGGTAAGTGTAGTATGCCATCCGTGTGGTGATGCATTTTGCGTTCCTGGGTCTACCTCCAGCGTACGACTACCGTGCGAAGGGCTTTCTATACCCAAGCGATAAACATTGTAGGTAGCGCCTAATGATTGTCCTTTGTTGCCTGAGCTATTAGATTTTTTGCTTAAAGCACTTATGTTGCTAAAAGGTCCAAACCTGCGCACCATCATATTTTCTGGAGCACATGAGCTTGTCCAATTGTTTTTCTCTAAATAGGCTCCATTGCGTGCATCTATGCGCACATTCCACCAATCTGCAAAACCCTTGGGCTGAATAACCACGTTGTAAACTGGTAAAATTTCATCGTTGTAGAGCAACCAATATTTCTCTACAAAAACCTCCTCAGAGCTTACCTCCTCCGATTTAAAATTTTGAATTAAGGCAGAATTTTTATCACTTTGTATTTTTGCTGGTAAAGGGCTAGATAATTTTATATGATCGAATGCACTTTTTAAAGCTTCATCCCAAGAGATTACAAAACCATTATCT
>CAYZUZ010000015.1:5713-12009 GCA_964481795.1 uncultured Cryomorphaceae bacterium | reverse complement strand
GATGAGTTTTTACCCATGAGTAATGGGTGGAATGGTACAAGTCATACGGTAAACCCTTTTCTAAATTCAGGCTTCAATTAGTATCCACCCATAAGGTAAATAGAGGAGCTTACAAATAGACCTACAAGAGCAAATCAATAAATTATCTGAATAATGAAAACCAAAACATATTTTATGAAAAAATTATTCTTATTGATTAGTCTGCTATATGTAGAAAATATTTTTTCACAAATCATTGGTTTCACGGGAAGTTATTCTTTGCAAAAGCCTGAAAATATTTTCTTTCCTGATAGGGTGATTCAAAATGATCTAAAATTTTATGGTGCTTATAATATTCACGTTGATGAAAATAATAATATCATTTATAACTTCGTTGACTATCATTATGATTTTTTAAAATTTCATCAGATAAATTATGGATTTACTTACAATTCATTGTCAAACTTTTTTCTGAATTTTTTTGAATTTGGATATTCAAATGTGGTTTCTGAATTCACAAACACTCATATCGTGGATTTAAATCCTACAAGCTTTAGCGATAAGAGATTAAGTATGTATAGTATGCACAACTTTTATTTGAAAACTGGAAGAAGCATTATTTTAAACTATAATTCAAAAAATTGGTATTTTTCATTTTATCCTAGTTTTATTTCATTAATTAATACAGGAAATAGTGTAAGTATAGAGGTCGGAGCACCATTTGATAATGGTACAGGAAATTCCTTGTATAGAGATGATTATCTTTCAAGAATAACAAGTTTTAATTGGGGTTTTAACTTGAGTAATCACCTTGATTATTCAATAAATGATAACCTATTTCTTTCTTTAGGTTATTCTATTCAAATTTTAAGTAAATCTTTCTCTCAAACTAATCCCGCAGCAATTAAACGAACTAATGAAATAAATGAGAACTTAAACTTAGGTGCAATTGTCGAAAATAGAGATGGACCTTTTTTAAATTACTTATTTTCAATGAGTGTGAAATATATTCCTCGTACTATAAAAAGTCAAAAATTTAGACGAAGATTAAACCGTTTATAAAAATATGACTTTCTTTTCATACTAACAACCCCCACCCTCAAAAAATGGGGGTTTTACCTTTTATTACTTTGAGAATACTGAGATTATGCTGAATATTATATTGTAAACAATGGGTGTAAGTAATCATCATCATAGAGAAATACCTAATCACATTCACTTTGGATTCTAGCGAGGTTTTTAATCGATAAACCCAAAATACTAAATTGTAACTATCTTTAGCCCGATGTATAAAACAAAACAAGTGTTACTTTTGCGCAACGAAAATAAATAAAAACCCATGTCAATAGAACTCAAAGAAGAAGGAAAATTTCAATATGCGGAAATTGGCGAAGGCCGTCCCTTGGTGCTCCTCCACGGATTGATGGGGGGACTCAGTAATTTTGATGATACTTTTTATTTTTTCGGAAAATCAGGTTACAAGGTGCTTATTCCTCAGCTCCCTTTGTACACTTTACCTATCATTAGTACCAATGTAACCAGCCTGGCCAAGCACGTAATTAAATTTTTGGAATATAAAAATATAGAAAACGCCACATTTATTGGCAATAGCTTGGGCGGACACATAGGCCTCATTATTGCCCGCGATTATCCAGAAAAAGTGCACTCGTTGGTATTGACGGGCAGCTCAGGATTGTACGAAAATGCCATGGGAGATTCTTTTCCTCGCAGGGGCGATTACGAATACATAGCCAATAAAACCCGCGATGTATTCTACAATAAAGAGGTAGCCTCAAAGGAACTCATCGACGATGTTTTTTCGATAGTAAATGACCGAAACAAGGTATTGAGAACTTTAAGCATCTCAAAATCAGCCATAAGACACAACATGTCGGCTGAGCTCAAAGAAATGAAGTTCCCCGTATGCTTGATTTGGGGTGCCAATGACCAAGTAACGCCCCCTACAGCTGCCGAAAAATTCCATGAATTGCTCCCAAATTCGGAGCTTTTTTGGATAGAAGAATGCGGACACGCAGCAATGATGGAGCGTCCGGCACAGTTCAATGAAATACTGCACAATTGGCTGCAAGTACATGTGCCTTTAAACGGTCAATAAATGATTATAAAAGAAGTTGAATTCATAAAAAGTAGCCCAGGAATCAGCCAATGCCCTGAGCAAACCCTACCTGAATATGCTTTTATTGGTAGGAGTAATGTAGGAAAATCATCGCTTATCAATATGCTGGTAGAGCGCAAAGGCATTGCTAAAACATCAGGCAGTCCGGGTAAAACTCAGCTTATCAACCACTTTTTGGTAAACAATGAATGGTACTTGGTCGATTTGCCAGGATATGGTTTTGCCAAGGTATCCAAAGTGCTCCGTGCCAAGTTTGAGAAGATGATTTCCAACTACTTAAGCAAACGCGAAAACCTCATCAACACTTTTGTTTTAATCGATTGCCGATTAGAACCTCAAGCCATTGACCTTGAATTTATGCAATGGATGGGCGAAAATCAGTTGCCGTTTAGCATGGTTTTTACCAAAATAGACAAGCTCAGCAGCGTACAATTGCAAAAAAACAGAGCCCATTACAAAAAGAAAATGATGCACATTTGGGAAGAAATGCCCCCAAATATTGTGAGCTCTGCCGAGTCGCGCATCGGTAGAATGGAAATTCTCAACCTCATAGAGCATTATAATCAAGTTTTTAAAGACAATCAATGAAAGCATTCCCCAAAATAGGCTACTTATTGGCCTTATTGCTATGTGCATTTGGGGAGCAAGAAAATCCCAAAGAATTTAGCCCCATTACTGGAAATTCATTTGAAGCTTTTGAAATGCAATGGCAAGTAAAAAGAAAATCGGAAAGACACGGGCCTGGCCCTAATTTATTTGGACAGCGCGCAGATAATTTGATGATAGACCCCAAGGACGGTTTGCTTTTTCAAATAAAAAAAGCGAGAAAAGGCTGGTCTTGTGCCGAAATCATCTCTGAAAACACGGTAGGCTATGGCGACTATTGGGTTGAAATTGAGGCCGATATTTCTAAATTAAACAAACAAGTAGTCTTTGGTTTTTTTACTTACGACCACCAAAACCCACCCACCCACAGCGAAGTAGATGTAGAAGTGAGCCGATGGGGAAAATCAAAAGCCGACCCAGCTCAATTTGCCTTTTATGTGGCTTTAGATAGTCCTGTAGTAAAGCGATTTGCCACAGCTTCTGGCAGTAAAAACCATGTTTTTGTAATAAAGCGAAGAGCTGATTACACCGAGTACTACTATTATGAAGGCACTATGAGCGATTACAATCCCAGTAGCGAAGCACAGCAATATTTCAAATACAGTTACCCTATGGATTCCTATAAGCCTACACAAGAGAAATTACACCTCAACTTATGGCTTTTCCAAGGTAAATGGCCCGCATTTTCATTTTTGGCGCGAGACAGAAAAATATTGGTGAAAAACGTAAAATACACTCCTTTTTACCAGGAATAATGGGTAATATAACTACAAAAAAATTTAATTAGTATGAAAAACACGCTTACAATAATCTGCCTGTTTCTTACAACTTGGGTGCAGCTATCTGCCCAAAATTCCGAACAAAGATTTGTAACCTATTTTGTGGGTATAGGCACTTTTGTGCCTGCCACAAGCATGGCAAAAGGTGTTGCTAACCAATTGCCTGATTTGATAGAAAACGCCTATTCGGCATACGCTCAAGGAGGTATAAATTTCAATATCCATCCTAGAATAGAACTTCAGGTAGGTTTGAATTTGACATGGGTGGGCTATGAGATAGATTACAGCAAAGCCCAATGGATTAGACCAGGTGGAGGAAACCCCGGTAACGATGGCTCTATCCCTAAAGGTGTACAAAATTTCTCTGATTGGAATATGGGTTTTTTGGTGCAAGGCAATTATAAAGCCTTTACAACCAAATATTTTAACAACTACACAGGCTTAGGCCTACAAAATTTCCACTTGAATAGCTTTACAACAATGGAGTATTTCATCAGCAATCAAATGAGGTTTTCACTAAGAAATAAACACACCTTGGCTTGGAGCATTACAGGCGGATTAATGGTAAATTCTTTCATTGATACACGCTCGATTGTGGCAAAAACAGGCCTTGTTTACGGATTTTAGATGTACGCATTTCTGCGTAATGAAGTTGTGGTAGAATCTAGCTATTTTTGAAATTCTTTTTCATAAAAAATAGTCTGTACACGATGATAAAAATAGCCATAGCCGAAGACAATAGTTTTGCACTAAGCGCATTGATAGAAAAAATACAACCTTACACAGAGGAAGTAACCGTGCGATTCAGTGCTTACAATGGTCAAGAACTCATACAAAAACTAAAAGAAAACCCGCATGTAGATGCTATTTTGATGGATTTGCAAATGCCGCAAATAAATGGAATAGAAGCAACAGCATGGGTAAAAAAAGAATTACCCCACATCAAAGTAATCATGCTTACTGTAATGGACGATGATGAAATGGTTTTTGACGCCTTTATGGCTGGTGCCAATGGCTATTTGTTGAAAGAAGAAAGCGGACACAACATAGTACAAGCCCTGCGTGATACGCAAGTGGGTGGCGCGGGCATGAGCCCTAGCATTGCTTATAAAGTGCTCAAAATGACGAAACAAGGTTCGGCTACCTTGTTTGGCAAAAAAACAGACTACAACATCACCAAGCGCGAATTAGAAATATTAACCCAGCTCAAAACAGGATTGAGCTATGATAAAATAGGCCAAAACCTATTCATAAGTACAGGCACGGTGCGCAAGCATTTAGAAAATATTTACAAAAAATTACAGGCGCACAACAAAATAGAAGCCGTAAATATTGCCAGTAAACACGGTCTTATTTAGCTCAAGACGCTTCTTCTTCAAAGGGCAAAAGGCTGTAATACAATATTTTCTTTTTTGGCAAGATTTGATTATTGTAATTTTTCGACTATATTTTTGCATCATTCTTTTAGAAAAAAAAAGCAACATGCAAAATACAAAATACTTAGGCTTTAGAAAAAGAGTAGCCTATCTGCTAGAACCTGGCAGCTCCGACTCTGGCTGGGCCTATTTCGTAGATTTTATCATTGCAACACTTGTCATCATCAATGTAGCAGCCTTAGCCATTGATACGGTACCTGATATTCCGTTGTTGTATAAAGAAAACTTTATATGGCTCGAATTTTTTACTGTAAGCTTTTTTTCCATTGAATACATACTGCGCGTATGGATAGCGAAAGATGTAAAGCGCTATAATAAAAGCAAATACCCCCGCTTAACATTTGTGTTTAGCTCCTTTGGTATCATCGATTTTTTGGCAGTAGTACCCTTTTATGCCTTCTATATTTTTGGGGTCAATTATTACTTTTTACTTGTGCTCAGGCTATTCCGCTTGCTCAAACTTGTAAGGTATTTCAAGGCATTACAATTGATGGGTAGGGTGCTCAAATCGAAGCGACAAGAGCTCTTTGTTGCTGTTTTTTTCATTTTTGTACTCTTGGTTTTTGTTTCCTTTTTGATGTATTATGTAGAGCACAAAGCTCAACCTGAGGTGTTTAGCAGCGTGCCAGCCGCTATGTGGTGGGGCATTATCACCCTTACTACAGTAGGCTATGGCGATGCTTACCCCATTACCTCTATGGGTAAATTACTGGGAGGATTCATTGCTTTATTAGGCATAGGGCTCTTTGCGCTGCCTGCGGGTATCTTAGCAGGTGGTTTCTCCAGTGAATTGAAAGCAATTACCGATGATGCCAAAACAAACGAAAACTTGAAAATCAAGCATGTATGCCCTCATTGTGGCAAAGAACACGATTGAAAAGACAAAAATCTATTCCACCCAGCTTAAAATTTCTTCATGCACATGAAATGAATGATTTTTTATCTATCACACCAGTTAAAACCTATGCTTTAGCTTTGTCGAGGTAAATTTGATACAATTTATAAGCTTATGCTACGCACCACCGAGCAAGACTCACTTTACGACCACCTAGAGACCCTCTCTACCGCTCAAATACTCGAGAGCATCAACGACGAAGATAAAACTGTGCCTCATGCAGTAAGCAAGTGCATACCACAAATAGAAGCCCTTGTAAACCACCTAGTGCCAAAAATGCAGCAAGGAGGCCGCTTATTTTATCTAGGTGCGGGTACCAGTGGCCGCTTAGGAATAGTAGATGCCAGTGAGTGTCCGCCTACCTTTGGCGTGCCCCATGATTGGGTGGTGGGCATCATAGCCGGTGGTGATACCGCCATACGCAAGGCAGTGGAGTTTGCTGAAGATGATACCGAACAAGGCTT
>CAYZUZ010000015.1:0-5613 GCA_964481795.1 uncultured Cryomorphaceae bacterium | reverse complement strand
ATGGTGATATCCATACTTTTTATGGCAGCAGCAGTGTTGCTTTTGGCCTTAGGAATACGCAAAATGCTCCGCGCATTTTTCAATCCTGAAAAAAATTAGGGATTAATGTTTGTGAATTGTGAAGGATTAATGTTTAATGTTTAATGAATTGTCAATGCCTGAAATAAGTTGACCACTTTAATGATTAAAAAAACTCATAACTAGGAACTACTAACTATTCAACTATTCACAAAAAAACTCGGCACTCGGCACTCAGTACTCAGTACTCATTAAAAAAAACTCATAACTAGGAACTAAATACTACCTAACTTTCATACAATCAGTACTACACCCCCCAACTTTTCTACCACTATCTATTACTTTGGCTTAAGCTGGCTCTCGAGCTATACTTTTGGGGTTCGAAAATTAGAGATTTTTATATAGATGACCATAGCCGTAAATACGAGATTCTTGCTGCACAACAAATTGGAGGGCATTGGCTGGTTTACTTACCATACACTTAAGCGAATCACTGAGGCACACCCTGAGGTGCAATTTCATTTTCTTTTTGACAGGGCTTTTGATCCGAGTTTTATTTTTGGCAGCAATGTACAGGGTCATGTGCTACATCCGCAGGCTCGCAGGCCTATTCTATGGAAAATTTGGTACGACTTTTCTATAAAACGATTTTTAATTAAATACAAACCTGATCTTTTTTTATCGCCTGATGGATTTATCTGCACGGGTGCATCGTGTCCGCAGGTAGCCGTTATCCATGATTTAAACTTTGAACATCACCCCGAATTTGTACCACAATGGGCCTTGGCGTATTACAAAAAGTACTTCAGACTGGCTGCACAAAAGGCTACTCGTGTGGCTACGGTAAGCGAATATTCTAAAGGCGACATTGCCCAATTGTATCAAATAGATGCGCGTAAAATAGATGTGGTGTACAATGGGGTGAATGATTTTTTCTATCCTTTGGGGCTGCAGCAACAAGAGGATGTGCGCAAAAGGATAAGCGGTGGGAGCAGGTATTTTGTATTTGTAGGGGCACTCAATCCGCGTAAAAATGCGGTGGGTATGCTCAAGTCTTTTGAGTGGTTTAGGAAGCAAAAAAGCAGCGATATAAAGCTTGTGGTGGTGGGCGAAAAAATGTATTGGAATGCAGATATGGAAGCTTGCTTTCAGGCAATGGAATACAAAGATGAAGTAATTTTTGTGGGTCGCAAGCAAGGCAAAGAGCTCAATGAAATATTGGCATCATCCATCGCATTGTGGTTTGTATCGCATTTTGAAGGATTTGGCATACCTGTGATAGAGGCATTTAAGGCAGGTACTGCGGTAATAGCTTCTACCAAAACCTCATTGCCGGAGGTGGGCGCAGAAGCTGCGCTGTATGCCGAGCCTGATGATGTAGAGGATATTGCATCCAAAATGGAATTATTGGCTTGCAACCCCGCATTGCGCTTAGAGTTGATTGAAAAAGGGAAGACGAGAGCACAAGATTTTACTTGGGAAAAATCGGCTGAAAGCTTGTGGCAGAGTATGATGAAAGCCGTAAAAGAATGACCTTACTAAAAGATACAGGAAAATATACCCTAGAAGCCGGCTGCGACGAAGCCGGAAGGGGTTGTTTGGCTGGGCCCGTATTTGCGGCTGCCGTTATTTTGCCAAAAAAAATAGACCTGCCTGGCTTGAATGATTCAAAAAAACTGACTGAAAAACAACGCGATGAACTTCGTCCGCTTATTGAGCAGCAGGCACTAGCATGGGCAGTAGCTAGTGTAAGTGCTGAAGAAATAGACCAAATCAATATTCTGAACGCCTCATTTTTGGCTATGCATCGAGCTGTGGCACAGCTGAAAACCCAGGCAGAGCTGTTGCTTATAGATGGCAACAGATTTAAGCCGACTTATCCTAATATTCCGCATGAATGCCATATAAAAGGCGACGGAAAATTTTTGTGCATAGCAGCTGCAAGTGTGCTTGCCAAAACCTACCGCGATGAATATATGTTGAGCATTGATGCCGAATACCCTGTATATCGATGGCATAGCAACAAAGGCTACCCTACGCTACCGCATCGCAAAGCAGTATTGGAACATGGCTTAAGTAGGCACCACCGCAAGAGTTTTTCAATGGGTCTCCATCAATTGAAATTAGAATTATAGTGCTTAAATACAGCCAATTGCGCAAAAATTGACTTGGAATAATTTATAATAGTATATTCTTGCAAGCTGCTCTTTTGGTTATAACAGCCAGTTTTACAATCTGAATCGTGTACAAAAACTTATGTGTTAGAGGATTCTTTAACCCAGATTACGCACTAGAAAATCCATTACGAGGCAAAAAAGCTTCAGACCGCCCTAAATGTAAGTAGCCGTAAGATAAAAAGAACCTGTTTTTAAACACCTTGTTTTACCTAGCTTAAAAAACAGGGTGCTTAGGTTTATTGTCTAATATTTCTTCTATTTTATCCATCACTTCATTGGTAAGTAGCTCCACTACTTCTGCTGCTTTCAGATTGTGAGCCAATTGCTCTGGTTTAGAAGCACCTAAAATAGCTGTGCTTACATTGGGGTTTTTAAGTACCCAGGCTATGGCTAAGTGGGTAGCATCTGTGCCCAACTCTTTCGCAAAGTGCTCTAGCTTTTCTGCTTTTATCAAGTTTTCTTCTACCAAATTTTTCTCAGCCAGCCAATTGAGCTCATCGCGTTTCAGACGAAAATCAGCCTTAGTACCTTGATTGTACTTGCCTGTAAGTAAGCCGC
Source organism: uncultured Cryomorphaceae bacterium (assembly GCA_964481795.1). Taxonomy (GTDB): domain Bacteria; phylum Bacteroidota; class Bacteroidia; order Flavobacteriales; family Schleiferiaceae; genus CAYZUZ01. The sequence goes on along the minus strand of CAYZUZ010000015.1, from coordinate 2,860 downwards.
TTGCCAGTGGCGACCATATGGTAGTGCCCAACCCTACGGTTTTGTATAATTGCGAAAATTCTACCTCAAATTTTTGTCTGTGCAGCATGTTGTATTGCGGTTGCTCCATAGCAGGGCCTATCAAATGATGCTGCTTGGCCACCATATGTGCCTCCATGATTTCTTGTGCACTCCACTCCGAGGTGCCCCAATAGAGTATTTTGCCTTGCATAATGAGTTGATGCATGGTCCATACGGTTTCTTCTATAGGGGTAGATTTATCCGGACGATGACAAAAGTATAAATCCAAATATTCTACTTGTAATCTCTTTAGAGCATCATGACAGGCCTCCACAAGGTGCTTGCGATGCAGGCCTTTTTGCGTAGGCAATTGGCCACCGGCTCCAAAAAAAGCCTTGCTCGATACGATGTATGTATCGCGTGGCCATTGAAAATTGGTTAGAATTCTACCCATTACTTTTTCTGATTCACCGGCAGCATATACTTCGGCATTGTCAAAAAAATTGACGCCAGCATCGTATGCCATTGCCATCAGTTTTTCTGATGTACCATCCTCAATTTGATTGCCAAAGGTGATCCAACTGCCAAATGACAGTTCACTTATGGGGAGTCCTGTTTTGCCTAATTTTCTGTAATTCATTTTATTATTTTATTTAAGTAAGGGTATGTTATGATGTTTTTCTTTAAAATAAGAGGAAGCTCGATCTATTGTTTAAAAAAGCCCTTGTTTTTTCATTTTGGTCATCCTCAAAATTAATGGGCTTATATGAATCAAAAGTACATTTTAGAATTTACTTTTACCTAATGAAAGCATTTAAAAAAATCACAACATGGCTCTGGGGTTGTTGTATAGGTGGCTCTATGCATGCCCAGTACGACTCAGGTTTTATGGATAAGCTTGTGCAAAATGAGCTCAATCGCTACGAGGGCTTGCGCAAAAGTGGCGCGGCATCGCATTCCAGCATGGCTGATTTTGATGTGCATTTTCAACGACTCGAGTTAGAAGTTAATCCCTCGGTAATGTACATAAAAGGGGCCGTAACTACGCATTTTAAAGCCTTAAAAGACAGTTTGCAGCAGGTAGCTTTTGATTTAAGGATTAACCTGATGATTGATTCTATCAAGAATGGCCAAGGTCAAAGTTTAAGTTTCCAGCGTATTTCTCATGTATTTTTAGTAGACCTAGCTGCGCCTGTATTGCTTAATCAGAGCGATTCGCTTACCGTGTATTACAAAGGTGCACCCATCAACACAGGATTGGGCAGTGTAGGCCGACAAACCTACTCTTGGGGCTCTGCTTTCTGGACACTATCGCAACCTTATGGCGCTAGAGATTGGTGGCCTTGTAAGGATGGTTTGCAGGATAAAATTGACTCTATGGACGTGGTTCTCATCAGTCCACAAGGTACACGAGGCGCCTCTGTAGGCACTTTGGTTTCGGAGCAAGTTATTAATAATCAAAATATTGCGCATTGGCAACACCGCTATCCAGTGGCTACTTATTTGGTAGCTATAGCTGTGGCCCATTACAAGGTTTATGAGCAGAGTATCCTATTGCCTACATTACAAAAAAACCTGCCTTTCGTAAACTACGTATATCCACCGGATAGTTTGTCTTCGTATACGCAAAATTTATATACCCATCAGGTGATGCAGCTGCTCGATACCTTGTTTATTTCTTATCCCTTTCATGCAGAAAAATACGGCCATGCACAATTTGGTTGGGGGGGTGGTATGGAACATCAAACCATGAGTTTTATGGGCAATTTTAGTGAAGATTTGATTACCCATGAGCTGGCACATCAATGGTTTGGCGACTTGGTTACCTGCGGCACCTGGAGCGATTTGTGGCTCAACGAAGGCTTTGCCATGTACCTCACTCAGCTTACTTACGAATATCTCAAAAGCCCGCAGCAAAACCAAAACTATAAAATAGCTGAGATAGCGCGCATCACACAACAGCCTGGCGGTAGCGTATTTACGTTAGATACCATAAACCTCAATCGACTTTTTAATGCCCGTCTTACCTATTCCAAAGCAGGGTACATACTTCATACCCTACGGTGGATTGTGGGCGATTCGGCTTTTTATGCTGGCTGTCAAAATTTTTTAAACGACCCAGCGCTTCGATTTTCATTTGCCAAAACAGCCGACTTAAAAAGTCATATGGAAGCATCTTGCCAATGCAACCTCACTGCTTTTTTTGATCAATGGGTATTCGGACAAGGCTACCCAAGCTACCAAATCATTTGGAACCAAGTGGGCGACAGTGTGGTTTTTAATGTGTCACAATCACAAAGTCATAGCTCTGTTTCCTTGTTTACCACACCTATGCCTCTTCAAGTGATTGACAGCAATGGTCAAAATTTTCATTTAAGGATAGATCAAATTCCGAGCAATCAGTTTCAAAAAGCTTTTTTTATGCCCAGTGGTGCTGCTCAGGTACTTCTTGACCCTGAAAAATATATTATCTCAAAAAGCAACATCGTTTTAAGTCAGCGAGAGTTTGAAAGGTTGAGGCCTGATTTTAAGGTGTTTCCTAATCCGGGTAATGGCGATGTGAAACTACAAATAAACCCCCTCGAAACAGAAGTATTGCAGATAGAGGTTTATAATGCCTTAGGTCAAAAAGTGTGGGAAACGAAAGACAGTAGAGATTTTGTGTTGGAAAAAGGTATTTTAGAGCTGCCATTAAAGCATTTGGCAAGAGGAAGCTATTGGATACAAATCAGTAAAAATCAAATTATAGGTACACAAATATGGATTAAAAATTAACCCAATACAATCCATTGAAAATATACTCAAATGTATTGACATAAAAAAAACCCTGCTTTAAGAGAAAGAGGCCTTTGAAAAAGTA
>CAYZUZ010000014.1:0-12026 GCA_964481795.1 uncultured Cryomorphaceae bacterium | reverse complement strand
CCAGATTTATTTGAAACTCCACTTCTGCGAATTGCTCCTCACCAAAAGCGCAGATTTTTTCATCGCTTTCAAATACTCTATGCCCCCATGTTGTATGCCTTACATGCACCCTTGTATTATTGGATTCAAGAGCAATTTACTATTGGATTTCATAAGCAAATGTCTCTAAAAGAAAAGGTATTAGCATATTTCACAAAAGCGATACATCTCACATTAATGATTTTTTTGCCCTTTTTCTTCACTTCTTTTTCTTTTGCACAGGTGCTCTTGTTATTCATTTTATCACTGATGATTCAATCATGGATTTTGGTTTTTGCCTTGGGCGTTTCTCATTTAAACAATCAATCCATAACCTTTTTACCTGAAAATAAAGATGTAGCACACCCCATTGCTGTACAGTTATATTCATCACTAGATTATGGAGGTAGCTCAAAACTCACACATTTTTTATTTGGTGGGTTTAATGTCCATGGGATGCATCATGTAATTCCAGATGTTTGTCACATATACTACCTTGAATTGGGAAATATATTTTCTACTTTGGCAAAAAAATACAATATAAAATACAAGTCTGTTTCCTATCCAGCAATGCTTGTATCTCACTTTACTTTGTTGTGGAAACTTGGATCTCCTTCTGAAAAATCAGAGGTTATTGTATCACGAAAAATCAAACATGCTTAATGAATACTGCATCACAAGCTACATTTCTCAGCTCTCTTAATTTTGTAAGCAATGCTTCGGTTTACATAGCAGATCATATACATAAACATGGTGATGTTTTTAAACTCACCCTTCCATTTCACTCTATTTATGCCATTGCTAATCCCAATGTATTGAAGCATATTTTGGTAAAAAATGAACAGAATTACATTAAGAGCAAAATTTATTGGGCGCAATTACGAGCTGTAGTTGGCGATGCCCTAGGCACTTACGAGGGCGAAGATTGGCTTTGGATGAAAAAGTTACAAATGCGCTGCTTTACCCATGATCATGTGCAAAAACACCTTAAAAACATCCTACAATCTAACAATAAGCACTTTGAAGAGTGGCAGAATCATGGGCAACCCATTAACTTAATCAATGCTTTTTCTGAATTGAATGTCAGCATATTACTTAAAGCTTTATTTGGCTATGAGCACAGTGGTATATGCGATGCCATTGCACATCACATTGCAGATGGAGAAGAGACCATTTCATGGCGTTCTGCATTTCCTTGGCGACCTTATACGGCTTGGCTCAATGGCAGAAATCAACGATACCACAAGCATTTAGAATACTTTGATGATTTAACAGACGATATAATTCGTCAAAATTTGGAAAAACCCAATCCGGAAACTTTGATTGAGGCATTGTTGGAGGCTTCTATATTTATGAAAGAAAACAACAAGATAAATAAAGAGCTTATTCGCAACGAACTTATAATTCATCTAGGGGCAGGAACAGAAACAGCAGCAGTAGGAATGGGCTGGACTTTTTACCTGCTGCACAAGCATCCACATATTTGCCAAAAAGTTGTGGCTGAAATAGATCAAGTGATTGGAAAAGGAGAGGTGACGCCAGAGCACGCTTATAAACTACCCTATACCAACCATGTACTCCAAGAAGCCTTGCGGCTGTATCCGCCCAGCCATGGATTGGTGAGAGATGCCATCGAGGAGGATATGATAGGAGATTTACAGGTAAAAAAGGGGGATACTTTTTTTATCAGCTCGTATGCCTTGCACCGAAACCCAAGATTTTGGAAAAACCCAGATGCATTTATACCCGAACGCTTTGAAGAAGAGGTTAATACCTATGCTTATGTGCCTTTTGGTGCTGGCAAACACACTTGTATTGGGCGATTCTTGGCAAAGCCCATGATGACATTAGGGTTGGCGCAGTTTCTTAAAAATCACACATTTGACATGAAGCTAAACGAACCTGTTATACCCCTTTCATTGGCCACTTTAAAACCCAACCAACCCCTAATGACCCAAGTTTACAAACGCTAATAAAAATATTTTTATGAAGATTTTACTTGTTCGCCCACCTGTACCCAAGCATACCATTGGGTTAAAGCATATCATGATTTGTGAGCCCTTGGAGTTGGAATACATAGGTGCAAATTTGAAGAAACACGAGGTTAGGGTGTTTGACTATTTAGTAGAAAAAGGGTTCGAGAATCGTTTGCGTAAATTTCAACCAGACGTAGTGGTAAGTAGTTGCTATAAAACTGGAACCAATGAGGTTATCAAGCTTTTTAGAAAGGTAAAACACTATAGCCAAAATATTATTTGCATTGTTGGAGGGGTACACGCCACTTTGAATCCTGAAGATTTTGCTGATGTGGCAGTGGATATTGTAGGCATAGGCGACGGTACGTTTTTGCTACCAGAAATCATTGAAAAAATTGAAAAAAAACAAAGAATAACCGACATCCCAGGTGTTGCTATTCCTATTGCAAACGGAAAGCTCCATCACTCAGCAGAGCGCCCTTATATGCCAAAGGCCGATGATTTGCCACTGCCCGACAGATCTTTGGTAGCACACTTACAGCATAAGTACTACTACCTTATGCATTCGCCCGTGGCCACCATGAAAACCACTTGGGGATGCTGGTACAAATGTAATTTTTGCTTTACCTGGAAAATCACCCAGGGAACCCCATATAGTCGTTCTCCAGAATCTATTGTTGAGGAGCTCAAAACCATTAAAGCCAGTGAAGTTTATATTGTAGACGATATTTTTCTCATCAATAAATCGCGATTGCGAAAGCTTGCCGACCTAATTAAAGCAGAGGGGATTAAAAAAAATTACTTGTGTTATGCGCGAGCCGATTTTATTGCTGAAAATGAAGATATTATCTCGGAATGGGCTCAAATGGGGTTAAAGGCTGTTTTTATAGGATTGGAGGCCGCTACCGACCTCGAACTGGAGCGTATGAATAAGCAATGCCCTGTAGATTACAACAAGCAAGCCATTGAAGTATTGAGGAGGCATCAGGTGGACACTTACGGCTCCTTAATTCCTGGTGCAGATTATACCAAAAAAGATTGGCAGCGTTTATGGGATTTTATTGAGGATGTAAAGCTCTACTACGTAAACATATCGCCTGCCACTCCTCTGCCAGGAGCAGAGGATTATGATGCACTCAAGGGTAAGCTTACCGTTCCAGAAGATGCACATGGACTATTTGACCTCTCTCACCAGCTCATGGATACCAAAATGCCAATAAAAGATTACTATCGCGAGTTGCTACGATTGTACGCCCGAACCATCTTAAACCTTAGAAGAGCCAATCAAAACACCTTTCGAACACTTCCTTCCATTTGGACAATACAATACTGGAAAATTATTCTGGGAGCGATTAAGATTGGTCGTCAGTTTTACAATGCACACTTACACCATACACCCAAAGAAATAGCTATTGCAAGATATAAGGGTGAACCAGTTCCCGGATTGACTTATAATCAAAAGCTTCATCATCCGTCGTTTCAAATCGAACAGGTGAAAGCATGACATCAATTCTACATAGCGATATAAATGATATTCCGGAGCAACTCTGGAATCAATGTGTTGAAAAAGGAGATGTGTTCCATAGTCATCGTTTTTTAGTAAACATGCAAAAATCAAAGGTAGAAAATGCTGAAATGTATTTTGTATGTGTGTATAACAATGGAGCGTTGATAGGTACAGCAGTAATAAGTATATTCCGTATAGATTTAAGCTTATTTGCTGTTAATGAACCAAGCATCCAGCTTATAAAAAAAATATTCCCAAACCTACTTAAAACAAAAATATGTTTTTGTGGATTGCCACTTTCTGTAGGGCAAAATAGTATAAGGGTAAAAAATGAGGCAAATTTGCCATTAGTAATCCATAAGGTTCAAGAGCACTTAAACTATCTTTCAAAAACTGCCTCTGTATCGGTATATAAAGAGTTTTCCTCACCTGAATTCTTTGATACTTTGCTGGCATTGGGCTATATGAAGCTCCCTAGTTTGCCTGGATGTAAAATGGATATAATCCACTACAGTACAGAAAACTATTTACAATCTATGCGTGCTAAGTACAGACGACAGGTACTGAGCAGCTGGAGAAAATTGGAGAAAAACAAGCCCATTATTGAATCCGATTACTTTAATCAAACACACCAAGAAAGGGCTCCGGTCTTCACCATTCTAAAAGGAGGCGAAATTCCTCTTGATGCATTTTATCGGGGATACTGTGATGTAATGAAGCGAACAGAAGTGCAACTAGAAATGCTGAATCAAGACTTTTTTTCTAACTTTTTTCTTGCGTTTCCCAAAGAGACTTTTGCTTTATGTATGGTGTTTCAGGGTGAAATTTATGGCATGTTTGTTTGCTTTGAAGATGCCACAGGTATTCGTTTTTTGTGGACGAGCATTCAAGATTCAAAACCCGAATGCGATGTGTATCAAAATTTGCTGAGTTGTTTAGTAAACTATTCTATAGATCAAAAAGCTAAGTTTTTAGATTTAGGGCAGACATCCTATTACCCCAAAATACGAATGGGAGGCAAGGCTTACCCAATGTACTTTTATCTCAAAGCAAACAACAAATGGGTTCATCGTTTACTCATGCGTTTTCAAACTTCGATATTCCCAACCAAATCAACCCCTAATCTCCATGTGTTTCGCAATAAAATGATGACGATATGAGTAAAAGAGACCAACTTTTAAAGCACTTTGCGCTCAACACTAAGTATATAGATGGCAAAGGTGATTATTTGTATTATGAAAATGAAAAAGGCGAACGTGTAGCAGTGCTCGACGTAGTAGGTTCGTATGGCATTAATTTACTTGGGCATAAAAATGAAGTGGTCATGGAAGTAATAAACCTATTACCCCACATGCCTCCTCAGTTTGTACAAGCAGCCAAAAATCCTATGAAAGAGGATTTGTGTTCCGAACTTTCAAATTTAATGCATCAAGAATTCAAGAAACAATGGGAAGTTGCTCTCGCCAATACAGGAACCGAGGCTGTAGAGTTGGCTTTGAAACTATGCCTTTCTCAATGGCAAAACAAACAACTACAATGGCGTCAGGAGCAAATTCGTGTTCGAAATTACACTCTTGATAATATTCAAAATGAATCATTTATACAAGAAGAAGAGCAACCTGTGTTTTTGTATTTTGACGACAGCTATCACGGCAAAACTTTAGGCTCACTTTCTGTTATGAGCAACCCCCGAATCAGACAAAATTTCTTCGGAGGAGTGCCTAGCATTAAGGTGGGTAAAACTTCCATAGCTTTTAATAATGCTATAGAGCAATTTATTTGTGAAATATCTGTGTATAACTCAAAAAATCAATCTCTTGAGCAAAGAAAAATCAACACCTTAGCGGGTATTATCTTAGAACCCATTCAAGGAGAAGGTGGAGTCCACATGCTACCACCCGACTTACTTATTGCTATAGCCAATGCTCAAAAAACTTGGGGCATTCCAGTTATATCCGATGAAATACAATGCGGATTATATCGAACTGGTACACTCTCAGCAATTTCTAATAGCGATCTGGTAGCCGATGTGTATTGTTTTGGAAAATCACTGGGCGCAGGTTTGGCAAAGATTTCTGCCGTTTGCTTTCAAAAAAATCAGTTTCCTGATAAACTTCATTGGTACCACAATAGCAGCTTTGGAGAGGATCCGATGGGATGCATAGCCGCTTTGAAGTTTCTCCAAAAAATGAAAGTCTACAACCAGACTTATTTTCCGCTCAGCGAAAAACTAAATGCCATTAAAAACACCTTTCCAAATTTTGTGAAAGAAATAAGAGGTAAAGGCCTGATGATGGCTATAGAATTGATGCCTGAAGCATTTAAGACATCGTTTATAACCAAGTTTTTTGCTGACTTAGATTACCTTGGTTATTGGTTGGCTTCGGTGATGCTCCATAGAGAGAAAATACGCATTTTACCCACTCTATCTGCACCTATGACTTTTCGCATACAGCCCTCCATTCACTTTTCTCAAATGGATTTTGATAGGTTGATAGAGGGATTAGAAAATTTATTTACAGCTGTTACTCACAATGATTTAGCTTACCTTTTTGGCCACTTGTTCCCAATATCAAGTGAAGCTGCACTTAAACCATTGCCCAAAGATGTAAAAAACAATCACCTGCCAGAAGACGCTGCCGTTTTCATTTGCCACCCAGTAGATCATCAACATCTTATTTCAATAGTAGATTTGGTAGCACAACTACCTGTTGAAGTATTGGACGAAATCATTGAAGATGTTCGTGACGACCAAGAGTTTACTGTATATCATACCGATGTATTGCAAAACAATAAAGGCGAAAAGCTCAATATTGTATTTCTTGGAATACCCTTAACCAGCATGTCGTTTTTCAGAGCATTGCGCAGCGGAAAACGCGATCTATGGATTGAAAAAATCCAACGGGCAATAGATTGGGCAAATGAACGAAATGCCAGAAGCATAGGTTTGGGACAATTCACAAGTATCATTACTGCCAGTGGTATGGATGTACATTCAAAAAAAGCGGTATTGACTACCGGAAATTCCTATACAGCCAAACTTGCTGTAGATGCTGTTAGTTTTTTTCTTAAAAACCAAAATATAAAACGACCTTCTATAGGTATCATAGGAGCCGCTGGCAATATTGCATCGGTAATAACAGACATGCTGCTCGAACACAGCCATGAAATGGTTTTGGTTTTTAGAAAAAAAGCTTCTCAAGAAGAATTTTTGCCAAGCAATAGCTCACTCGAAACAAAGGCTAAGCTATACAATACAAAACTAACCTACACTATTAACATTGAGGATGTTAAAACATGTGATGTTGTTGTTCTTGGCACCAATCACCCAGGTGAAATCCTCATGCCCAACCATGTAAAAGAGGGCGCTTTGATTTTGGATATTGCCGTACCTCCTAATGCATCGGAGGCATTGAGAGAAAGTCACGTTGTAATACAAGGTGGAATGGCTGCCTTACCCCTTTATACTCATCAACAGGAGCAATACTTAGATTCTGTCATTTTACCTTTTGGTATAGGAGAATGCTATGCTTGTATGGCAGAAACTTTTGGATTGGGCTTTGAAAATTTGAAAGACAAACGTTTTACCGGCAATTTAAGCACCGATGGAGTGGCTGCTGTAGCAACGATGGTTGAAAAACATGGATTTGGTTTGAAGCGGTTGAAGACAGAGAGGAGTGTATAAAAAATAGCATTTTTAGCCACCTTTTATAGCTATAGTTTTTTAAACCTAGTATAGGAAAAATACTGGGCTCCTTCTTTTTTATTGAACGCCATTTTACCTCCAAATGGCTTGTGACGAGGAACATAAAAAACTATTAAAGCGAGAACACAATTCTCAATTCAAATTTTTCAAATACCCCCCTCCTACTCCAACCAACTCTTCCAATAAGTATCGTCGTTGAGTTCCAAGGCTGCTTGTGTAAGCTTTAAGGGTTTGAAGGTGTCTACCATCACGGCCAACTCCAGGGTTTCTTTTTGACCGATAGATCGCTCGGCCGCACCCGGGTGTGGCCCATGGGGAATGCCGGCAGGGTGCAAACTGATATATCCTTTTTCTACATGATTGCGGCTCATAAAATCGCCATCTACGTAGTAAAGAACTTCATCTGAATCGATATTGGAGTGATTATAAGGTGCAGGTATTGAATCTGGATGATAATCGTAAAGCCTTGGCGCAAAGGTGCATATCACAAAATTGTGCGCCTCAAAAGTTTGATGCACGGGTGGCGGCTGGTGTATACGCCCTGTAATGGGCTCAAAATCGTGGGCACTGAATGCGTAAGGATAATTGTAACCATCCCAACCTACTACATCAAAAGGATGTGAGGCATATACCAAGCTGTGTAGGTGATTTTCTTTTTTTACCTTAATGGTAAAGTCACCTAATTCATCATGGGTTTCTAAGTTTTCTGGTCTTCGAATATCTCTTTCGCAAAAGGGTGAATGCTCCAATAATTGACCAAAATAATTTCGGTAGCGCTTGGGTGTGTATACCGGTGAAAAGGATTCTACGATAAATAATCTGTTGTCTTCCGTATCAAAATCTATTTGATAAATCATACCTCGGGGTACCACCAAATAATCGCCATAGCTAAAGGTGAGATTACCCACCAATGTACGCAAGGTTCCTGTGCCTTTGTGTATAAAAATTACTTCATCGGCATCTGCATTTTTGTAAAAATAATTGCGAAGCGATTTCTTGGGTGCTGCCAATGAGATGTTTACATCATTGTTAAACAGCACAATCGTTCTGCTTTCCAAATAATCCTCTGTGGGCGTCACATCCCAACCTTTCAACATGCGCGAAGTGATGTTTTTGCCTACGGCAGCTTGTGGGGCTAAGTCTACCGAATTTTCTATTTGCTTCACCATAGTAGGACGATGACAATGGTAGAGCAGTGAACTCATACCCGAAAAACCCTCTGTGCCAAAGAGTTGCTCATAATACAAGTTTCCATTGGGCTTTTTAAATACTACGTGTCGCTTTTTGGGTATTAAGCCCAATTGATGATATATTGGCATGGTGCATCCGTATTTAGATTAGTACAAATGTACAAGGTTACAGGGGTATATCAGAAGAGCTTAAACCTGATTTTGGTCATGCTCCATATCTAATTCTTGCTCCCAACGCGATTTTTTGGCATGGGCAATACCTGCATTAAACTCAAAACCAATGATCAGGAAAATACTGTTGAGGTAAATCCAAAGTAAAATCACCAGCAAGGTTCCTATGGATCCATAAAGCTTGTTGTACTGAGCAAAGTTGTTTACGTAATAGCTAAATCCGTATGAGCCCAACAATATCAAAAGAGTGGTTAATATGGAACCGGGCGACAAAAAACGCCATAGTTTTCTATTGGCAGGGCCAAAATAGTACAAAAACGAAATCGTAAGGAAGATGATGGCCACCAAAAGCAACCAACGTGCCCACTGTACCAATGCCTGAAACTGCTCTGGCAACCAATTGTTATCAATGAGCCAGCCTGTGAAATTCTCAGTAAAAATGATGAGTGCAATGCCTATAAATACAAAGAAAGAAATAACTATGGTAAGGAAAATAGCAACCAATTCCTGTTTCCAAAATTTGCGCACCTCTAAGTGATGCACTGTAATGTTGAAGTTTGAGATCAAAGCACTGGTGCCATTGGTGGCAAATATGAGTGCCAAAATAAAACCAAAAGACAGCAAACCACCATGCTTGTTATTCACAATATCATCAATGGTAGATTCGGCTACCTCGTACGAAGTGGGTGGCAATACATCATGCAGTATCTCAAACAACTCTTGCTGAAAACCCTGTATAGGTATGTAAGGAATAACTGTAAAAAGAAATATAATAGCCGGAAATAAAGCTAAAAAGAAACTGAAAGCTACACTACTGGCTCGTGTGGTTATGTTGCCATCTACAATGCCTTTATAAAAAAAATAAACCACATCATACAAGGTTTGCCCTTGAAAAAAAGGTATGGTCAGGTGCTTGCTTAGCTTAGCAATACGCCACAGATATATGTTGAGTTTTCTTATAAAAATCCAGTTTTTCAAATCAATCTAAGGCTTTAAAACTAATATCTAAACTTTTTACTGAGTGCGTAAGTGCACCTATCGAAATATATTGCACTCCTGTGGCGGCATAGTCAGCTAGATTCTTTTCGTTGATACCACCGGAGGCTTCGGTTTCACATTTTGTGCCAATTATTTTAAGTGCCTCCCGAATTAAACCCGGTGAAAAATTATCCAGCATAATGCGGTCTACTTGGGCCTCAAGTGCTTCAATTACCTCATCCAGATTGCGGGTTTCTACTTCTATTTTTAAGTTGAGCTGGTGCTCAGCAAGGTAGGTTTTTGTTTTATGTACGGCTTGAGTTATACCTCCGGCAAAATCTATATGATTGTCTTTGAGCATAATCATATCATACAATCCCATTCTATGGTTGTAGCCTCCCCCAATCTGAACTGCCCATTTCTCAAAAAAGCGGAGTCCTGGCGTGGTTTTTCGGGTATCGAGCAATTGTACAGGATGCGGAAGTGTAAGCTGTACCAAACGTTGGGTGTAAGTAGCAATACCACTCATGCGCTGTATGATATTAAGCATGGTACGCTCATAGCTGAGCAAGGTATGGACTGTAGCAGTAACTATAAAGAGTACATCACCCGCCTTTACACGGTCGCCTTCTTGGGCATTAGCATGAAACTCACAACCAGGCTCCACGTATTTAAAAATCATTTGTGCTACTTCTATTCCTGCCACTACACCATCCTCTTTGGCTATAGCTTGCGACTTACCCACGGCATCAGCTGGTATACACGCCAAGGTGCTGTGATCGCCATTGCCTAGGTCCTCTACTTGTGCGCGATTTATAAGCAATTGTATTTCGGAGTATTTTAAGGCCTCTTGAGCCCAAGGAAAAAGATTTTGCATAACGAAGAATATTGAAATGCAAAAAAACGAAAAACTAAGCTATAATGCAGACATAAATTTTTCTTCAAAAACACATGACGTTGATTTCTTTTACAAAAGAAATAAAATTCCCAAATCACAGCTTTACTTTTGCAGCACCATGAAAATCAATCTTCTTGTAGTATCCAAAACCCAAAGCAGCTACCTCATAGCAGGTGAAAATGAATACCTGAAACGCCTAAGTAAATGGTGCACTGTGGAATATACGGTGCTTAATCCACCAAAAAATGCGGCCAAACTACAAATCCATGAACTTAAAAATGAGGAAGGAAAGTCGTTTTTAAACAAGATTCAATCAACAGATTATGTGATCCTGTTGGATGAAAATGGACAACACATCAGCTCAGAAGATTTCGCTATGTTTTTAGAAAAAACCTTTCTGCGCAACCCCAAGCGTTTGGTTTTTGTAGTAGGGGGCGCATATGGATTTAGCGATGAAGTATATCAGCGGGCCGATGCTAAAATTTCACTTTCCAAAATGACCTTTTCACACCAAATGGTGCGCATGATTTTTTTGGAGCAATTGTATAGGGCTTACAGCATTATGAATCATGAGCCTTATCATCATAAATAAAAAAACCGCCTCATTTTTTGTTTTGAGACGGTTTTAAAATTTTGAGAATTACTATAGAATCAAGATTTAATTTACATAATAGGAATGTAAATCATAGTTTGTAATATCAAACAAATGCTTTTTACCTCCCATTATAAAACTAGCCGTATTACCAGAAACCATAATTAACTTAACAAATTTACACTTAGTGTCAGTTAATAAGTGATCAATGTTGTAACTACCATCATTATCGATTACCAATACTCCTCTATCATATGCAAAACCTTCCTCACTTTCATGCAGATAGTATTCCAAAGCAATTTTATTGGAGCCCCAATTATTATCTACATTCCAAGTGATATTATTTCCCGTTCTATTAATTGTGATGGATTGCCTAATATCACCAGTAAGCGAATTCATTCTTTGGGGAACTGGAAAATATCTATTTACATACATGGAATCTCCAGAGTTATTGTAAAAAATCAATTCGTTGGTAGCTCCAAAATATGAGCCAAATGCACCAATGTTTGTTGCCCAAGAATGTGATGCTCCAGAAAATAATTGCCCATTAATGCTCACGTTTAATCCATCTACTCCACCTCCTGAAAAATAAGGAGCCTCGTTAGGGTCTTTAGGCTCTAAACCATACATGCTAGAAATTACTACACCCAAATGATAGTTTATATTTATAACATCATTATGGATCCTGTGAACTTCCGCATTGGCATCGGGGGGTAATACAATAGATGCAATAATTGAGTTTTTTTGATTAATTACAACTTCTTTTTTACAAGAAAACAAAACCAATACGAATGTGAGAATACTAAATAATTTGATTTTTTTCATAATAATGTATTTTTTAACAAGCATTAGCGGAATAAAAACTAAGGAAAAACAAGCCTATTTCAACCCAATAACAATACTTATACTACCTAGCACTTCCACCAGCTGGTCCTCTATACTCGGTGGCCCAAAGGTTCCTCTTGCATTGTTAGAAAAACCGTAAGGTTC
>CAYZUZ010000013.1:0-12573 GCA_964481795.1 uncultured Cryomorphaceae bacterium | reverse complement strand
AAATGGAACTTGCCGAAAAGCGCGGCTATATGTGGGTAAAATATCATGAGGTACCCGATTTGGCTTATGATCACAATGAAATCATCGATTATGGGAAGGAGCGCCTAAAAAGGAGGGTAAAACGTAGACCTGTGGGTTTTCATTCGCTGCCACCAGAGTTTACGCTCAATCAGCTTCAAACTTTGTATGCCCAGGCATTGAACAAAACTTTTGACAAAAGAAATTTCCGAAAAAAAATATTCAAAAGTCAGCTTTTAATTGATACAGGCAATACTACTGAGGCACAGGCAGGTAAAATATCGAGGCTATACCGTTTTGATGAAGACGCGTATGAGAAAATGAGCCTCAAAGGCTATGACTTTTTGTTTTAGGAGTTTTAATTCAACAAAGGCTCCAAAAGCACGAGCTTGTCTCGGGTCAAGGGCTTGTCCATAAACATCCTTACGATGGGGTTGGCATCTGCTTTATCTCTATCCTCTTCATCTACACTGGCGGTAAACATTACCACAGGAAATTCTTTACCAGAGTTTTTCATTTCCTCAATAAAGCCCCATCCGCTCATTCCGGGCATATTTACGTCCAATAGAATAAAATTAGGCTCTATGTTGCCGTTCTTTATTTCTTCTATGGCTTCGAGTGGGTCTATAAAATCTTTTACAACAATACCCTGTCCGCTCATTTGAAATACCTTGCGACAGATCAAATTTTGAATCTGATCATCATTTACTACCATTACTGTTTTGGGGCTGCTCATTTTAAAATTGGGTCTTTTGTTTGTGTGTTAGTTTTTTGTATTAGGTGTTTATCTATTCAACACTTAGGCTATATAATTCCACCAAGCTTGTACTTCTTCTAATTGCAAAGCTGCTATTTCTAATTTTTTCTTTTTCCTTAAGCCATTCAGTTGTTGATGTACTTGTGTAGGTTTTTGCTCGCGCAAATGTTCCAATGTACCGTATTGTTCAATCAAATAAGGTATCCAAGCTTGTGGCAATCCGGCTTCTACAAAGTCTTTTCCGTTGGGTGCTGTGGCTATTTTTTCTGGTCGCATTTGCGGAAAAAAGAGCACTTCCTGAATACTACTTTGATTGGTAAGCATCATGGTAAGACGGTCGATACCTATGCCCATACCTGAGGTGGGTGGCATGCCATATTCCAAAGCTCTTAAAAAATCTTGGTCAATAAACATAGCTTCATCGTCGCCTTTTTCGCTGAGTTTCATTTGTTCTTCAAAGCGTTCTCGTTGGTCAATAGGATCATTGAGCTCTGAGTAGGCATTGGCTACTTCCTTGCCATTGATCATAAGTTCAAAACGCTCTGTAAGCTCGGGGTTGTCTCTGTGCTTTTTACACAAAGGCGACATTTCCACAGGATAATCCGTAATAAATGTAGGTTGAATGTAATGTTTTTCGCATTTTTCACCAAATATTTCATCAATGAGTTTGCCCTTGCCCATGCTATCATGGGTTTCGATGCCTAGGTTTTTACAAACTTCGCGCAAGGCATTCTCGTTCATTCCACTGATATCCACACCTGTATGTTCTTTGATGGCATCTATCATGCTGATGCGCTTAAATGGCGGGGCAAAATTGATGACGTTATCTCCTAATTTTACCTCTGTAATGCCATTGTTTACGTCTTTTACTACTGTTTCCAGCATGTTTTCAGTAAAGTTCATCATCCACAAATAATCCTTGTAGGCCACGTAAATTTCCATTACAGTAAACTCAGGATTATGGGTGCGATCCATGCCCTCATTTCGAAAATCTTTTGCAAATTCGTACACGCCATCAAAACCTCCTACAATCAATCGCTTGAGGTACAGCTCGTTGGCTATTCGCAAGTAAAGTGGAATGTCTAAAGCATTGTGATGGGTAATGAACGGACGAGCGGTTGCACCACCCGGAATAGATTGTAAAATAGGGGTTTCAACCTCTAAGTAACCGAAAGAATTGAAGAAATTTCTCATCGACTGCATGATGCGTGTGCGTTTCAGGAAAATTTCTTTAACATGGCTATTTACCACCAAATCTACATATCGCTGACGGTAGCGAGTTTCAGGGTCGGTAAGTGCATCGTACACCTTGCCATCGGCATCCGTTTTTACCACCGGTAGTGGCCTGAGTGCTTTGCTCAAAAAAGTAAATTTTGTAACGTGAATAGAGGTTTCGCCTACTTGGGTTTTAAATACATAGCCTTCAACTCCAATAAAATCGCCTATGTCAAGGAGTTTTTTATAAACCTCGTTGTAAAGGGTTTTGTCCTCACCCGGACAAATCTCATCTCTATTGAAATACAGTTGTATACGATTTGTATGATCTTTCAAATCTGCAAAACCTGCCTTGCCCATGATGCGCTTACTCATCACCCTACCTGCCAATTTTACATGGGTATAGGCCTCAGGATGGGTATCAAAATCGTGTAGAATCTGATCTGATGTATGGGTGATTTTATATTCAGCGGCTGGATAGGGGTCTATTTGGAGTTCTCTAAGCTTGTGCAATGCTTCTCTGCGTAGTACTTCTTGTTCTGAAAGATTTTGCATTTTTTGGTTTTCCTTCTGTATAGGTTTATTAAAAAGTGAGCAAATATACGATTTTGAATGGGTAGTATAGTGCTTATTTAGGTTTCTATTTCTGGGCGATATTCATTCGCTTTTTTTCCGAATGTCCAAGCTACTGCTTCCGTAACTTTATTAATATCAGGCGGAACGCACAAAAAATAAACCCTCATGGTGCTCGGACAAACCACTTGTGCAAACTGAATGTGCTCTCTTGCTACAGGGTCGGGCTTACTTGTACGCAATAAAAACATCTCGTTTCCGGAGGGGTCGGTGATTCGGTCTTTTTCTTCCAAATCGAGTAAAGTAGCAAATCTTTGAGAACCCAAATGCTCCATTACACAGCGCCTTACCTCTGCATTGTGAATGCGCATAATATCTTGTGCATCAAAATTTTCTGGTTCTAAAATAAGCTTTTCAGGAACGGAAATGCCTTTGTAATAATAAGCCTTAAAAGTAGCACTCCATTCAACTGCGGGCATAGATTCATGGTGTAGTTCGCTGTTTTCATTTTTGTAAACATGTATGGGCATCGGACAAACAAATGCCACTTTTTCTGTTAAATATGAATTATAAACTCCTTGCTTATAAACACTTAAATATCTTTTTCCCATTGGGTTATAAAAGGATTGACCCTGTTCAAAATACTTCATCAGCATGAGGGCATCCAAATCATAGGCACTCAATTGGTGGCTCAACTTTCGATGATTATGCTTTTTATCTTTTTGATTTACAGCATCTTGTAATTCATTTGCACGATATTGCCAATGTTTAAAGATTTTCTCTTGAACGGAATTGTATTCTTCTTTTCCATAATAATGGAAGGCTGCTTCTAAATTCGGTTTTATTACTTTTTCGATCAAAGCGCGCCAAATTTTCGAGTGAATATTTTGGGTATATACGCTTGTAACCTCTTCAAATTCAGCTGGATCTTTACAAACAACAAGACTGGGTGGGGATAAGTTAGCACATTGATAATGAAAATTCACCAAGTCTTGGGCAAAGTATTCAAATTGAGATTGATACAGCAAATACTGACTGTCATTTGACGGAATATCAAACACGTTTCTAATCTTGTAAAATTCGGATTACCTTGAGGTAAGGGTCATATTCGCGCTGCCTTATAACCCTGTATTTGCCTGGCTTTAAATCTATTTCAGCGTGCTCTTGGGTAAATTGGAGGGTTCTGGTATCTAGGTGTTTTACTTTAGAATCTTCGATTACCTCAATGTAATGGGTGGTTGTTTGGGAGTCATCGCTCGTGTTGTTAAAAACACTTGCGTTGCCCACAATAAAATGCCCATGATAACGCCCCTCTCCCCTTACAAGCAGGGTTTCTTCTGTACTTGCAATTTCTTCGGGAAAACAATCTACACTTTCAATCAAAACATCACCTTGTCTTACCTGCATAATCTTTTATTTAAAAAATAAAAAACGGAGGTAGAAATTAAATTGTTTACGCCTCTACCGCTTTGAATTGCATTTCGTGGAGTTTGTTGTAATACCCGTTCATTGCTAAAAGTTCTTTGTGTGTCCCTTCTTCCACTACCCTACCCTTGTCCATCACCAGTATTTTGTCGGCATTTTGTATGGTACTTAAACGGTGGGCTATGATGATGGAGGTTCTATTTTTGGTTATTTTTTCAAGCACAGCTTGAATCAGTTGTTCTGTTTGAGAATCTATATTTGAGGTCGCTTCATCCAAAATCAAGATTTTTGGATTTTTGAGATACACGCGCAAAAATGCAATCAACTGTCGCTGACCGCTCGATAAGCTTGAACCTCTTTCTTGTACCTGAAAATCAAGTGCATTGGGCAGCTGATCGATAAAGGCTTTCATGCCAATTTCTTCAGCAGCGTCTAAAATATCCTTTCTGCTTAAATCTTCACCTAGGGCAATATTGTTGTAAATCGTATCAGAAAATAAAAATACATCTTGCAATACCATACCCATATTCTTACGCAAATATCCCGAATGAATCTCTTTAAGCTCTTCATTATCAATGAATATATTTCCTTTTTGATGGACATAATACTTACTCAACAAGCTGATTAAGGTGGTTTTTCCGGCACCGGTAGCTCCCACCACAGCTATTTTTTCACCAGGTTTTACACTAAAACTGAGGTTTTTAATGATATAATCATCTTCTTTATAGGCAAAAGAAACTTCCTTAAACTCTATTTTGCCCTTGAGTTCGGGCTCAAGACCTTGTTCTTGATTTTCTCTATCTTCCTCATTCTCCAAAAGTTTAAGCACCCTTTCGCTGGCCACCAAGCCCATTTGTAGCGTATTGATGCGATCGGCTAATTGACGCAAAGGCCTAAAAATCATATTCACAAACATGATAATGGCTGTAAGTTCACCTACCGAAACCTCTTGACCTTTGATGGCTTTGAGGCCACCATACCATACCACCAAACCGATAGAAATGGCACTCAACAAATCCAAGATGGGAAGAAAAATACTAAAATACCAAATACCTTTGATATTGGCTTCGCGGTGGCGGGCATTGATTTTCTGAAATTTTTCGTACTCCACCTTTTCACGATTAAAAAGCTGAACAATGCTCATACCTGTTAACCTTTCTTGCACAAAGGCATTGAGATTGGCCACCTCATTGCGAACCTCTTGAAAGGATACTTTCATGTTTTTTTGAAACCAACGGGTAGCTACATATAAAAAGGGAATTACAGCCAAACTGATGAACACCACTTGATAATCAAAAAAGATAAACATGGCGGTAATCATTACGGAAATTTTGAGCAATTCACCAAAAATCACTAAAATACCCTCGGCAAAAATATCGGCAATAACCTCCACGTCTGAAACCGCCCTAGTAACCATATTTCCGATGGGCGTTTTATCAAAAAAAGTGAGTTTGAAGCGAATAAGATGTTTAAAAAGCTGGGTGCGTATGTCGCGAATAATGCTTTGTCCTAAGAAATTGGCTGTATAAGTATACGCAAACTGAAAAACGGTTTCCAGCAATAAAAGTCCGATTAAAATAAAGGTATACTCCAGTAATTTTTCGGCATTGGGAATGATGATGTAATTATCGATGGTCTGCTTAATTAAAATAGGACGTGCAGTACCCAGCAGAGCCAGCAACAAAGTGAGGGAAAGCCCTCCATAAAAAAGTGCTTTATAAGGTTTCATATATTTCAAGACTTTGAATAAGTGCTTGAATTCGAACGCTTTGTTTTTTTTATCTTCCATTTAAATATAAATATGATTGGGGTAAACTACCCGCACTAAATACAATCCATCAGGTACCACAGATTGGCCTGCTTTTCGTCTGTCTTTGGATTCAATAATTTCTTTAAAGGCAACTAAATCAATATTACCGCAGCCTACCTCTATCAAAGTGCCTACCACCGCGCGTACCATGTTGCGCAAAAAACGATTGGCACTGATAATAAATACCCATTGCTCGCCTTCTTGTTTCCAATAGGCCTCCGTTACATCGCAAATAAAATGATCATTTTGCACCCCCGTACGCGTAAAGCATTTGAAATCTTGACTACCAATTAACACTTGTGCCGCCTGATTCATGGCTTCAAAATCCAATTTTTTGTATCGGATATAATAACTTAAGCCTGTTAAAAACGGATTTTTATTGAGATGTACATAATAATGATAGGTACGCGAAATAGCCGAAAAGCGAGCATGTGCTGTATCATGTGCGGGTTTTATTGAAAACAAGGCAATAGATTTAGGCAAATAATTGTTGAGTTTGAATCTCAAAAATTCAAGATCTTCTATTTCTTCTTCCGTATCAAAATGGGCATACATCTCTTTGGCATGCACGCCTGTATCCGTTCTGCCTGCACCTATTAGGTAAATATTTTGTTTTGCAATCAAACTAAAAGCCTCATTCATAGTTTGTTGTACCGAACTTGCGTTGGGTTGTATTTGCCATCCATGAAAATCAGAGCCTAGGTAGGAAAAATGAACAAAATATCTCAAAACGGGTAATAAATAATATTTGCAAAAGTACAACGCTCTATAAGCATATTGGTTGAGACCTACTTTTGCCTCAAACAAAATTCTATCATCAAAAGAATTCTACTCATATCAGATACCCACAGCCACACGTGTGCGCAAATACTTGAATTTGCTACCACAGTGGATGAGGTGTGGCATGCGGGCGACATAGGCGATTTGGCCGTAACAGACGCCTTGCAAACGGTGAAGCCCGTGCGGGCAGTTTATGGCAATATCGACGATACAAAAATCAGAAAAACATGGCCTTTAGATTTACATTTCGAAATAGAAGGCTTACAAGTTTGGATGACCCATATTGGCGGATATCCCGGGAAATATGTACCCCGAGTGGCAAAAATACTAGACAGTGAACCTAAGCCAGGCTTATTCATATGCGGACATTCACATGTATTAAAGGTGATATACGACCACAAAAATCAATTGCTGCACATGAATCCTGGAGCATGTGGCGTGTATGGTTTTCATGCAGTGCGCACAGCATTGCGCTTCGAAATCGACGCAGGAAAGGTTAAAAACCTAGAAGTGATAGAGTTAGCTGGAAGAAAATAATTAACAATATCTATTGCTAGTTAGCAATCAAGACCTTACTTTTGCAGCCCTTTTATGTAAAAGGAAAATCAAACGTTTAATTTAGTTTAATTAATTGTATTATGTCAAATCAGTATGAGGCCGTTTTCATACTTAATCCCGTCTTGTCTGATGAACAGATAAGGGAAACGGTCGAAAAATTCACTGGTATTTTGGAAGCCAATGGCGCCCAAATCAACCATGTAGAAAACTGGGGCTTGAAGAAATTCGCTTACCCCATCCAAAAAAAGAGAAGTGGTTTTTACCACATGCTCGAATTCACTGCACCTGGCACTGCTATCAACACCTTTGAGGTAGAGCTTCGCAGAGATGAACGCATTATGCGCTACATCACAGTAGCCATGGACAAGCATCACATTGAGTACGCAGCGAGCAGAAGAAAAAGATTGCAAAACGCTTAAAAAATTTAAGAAATGAGCACAGAATTAGACAACGCCAGCGCCAATGTGAACCAAAGCGAAATCCGCTATTTGCAGCCATTGGCCATCGACAACAACAACCAAAGAAAATTTTGCCGTTTCAAAAAATACGGCATTAAATTCATCGATTACAAAGATGCAGATTTCCTTCTACGCTTTGTAAATGAGCAAGGAAAAATCCTTCCACGCAGAATTACAGGTAATTCATTAAAGTACCAACGCAAAGTTTCGCAAGCCATCAAAAGAGCACGTCACTTAGCCTTGTTGCCTTTCGTAACTGATAACCTTAAATAAGCACAAGAAATGGAAATCATACTTAAGCAAGATGTAGAAAATTTAGGGTTTCGTGACGAAATAGTAAGCGTAAAACCCGGATACGGTCGCAACTTCCTCATTCCACAAGGTTTGGGTATTTTAGCTACTGAATCTGCCAGAAAGATGTTGGCAGAAAACCTGAAACAAAAAGCTCATAAAGAAGCTAAAATAATAGCAGAAGCCAAGCAAATGCTTGAAAATTTCAAAAATGTTGCTATCAGACTTACTGTAAAAACAGGTAAAGGTGATAAACTTTTTGGTTCTATCAACAACAATGACTTGTCTACCGAACTAAGCAAACTTGGTTTTCAAATAGACAAAAAGTACATCACCATTGTAGGTGGTACTATCAAAAACGTAGGTAAATACAACGCAAACTTAAGATTACACCGCGAGGTACTTGGAGAAATTGAATTTGAAGTAGCTTCTAATTAATTTTTCATTTAATCGATTTTTATACTTAATTAAAACCGCTTGGCCTCATCGCTAAGCGGTTTTTTTTTGCAAACACTTGAATTCTTGTAATTTTAAAATACTATGACCAACCTATTCACTATAAAATATTTATTTTAAAAATCAACAAAATGAGGCAAAGGCTATGGATGGCAACGATCTTATTTCTTGTAGTTCAATATTCATTACTAAGTCAATCACCAACGTTAAGCGGAAGGGTAATTGATGCCAAAACCAAAGAGGCACTGCCCTTTGCAGCCATCAGTATAGAAAATGTAGGCCAAGGTGTGGTAAGCGATATAGAGGGATATTTCAGTATAAAAATACCCGCACAATCAAACCTGAAACTTAAAATTCAGTATGTGGGATACAAAACTAAGAGCTTAGAATTCAATCAAATAAAAGGGACATTTCTGGTAGTAGCCTTGGAAGAAGCCCCCATGCTACTGGGCGAGGTTGCTGTATTTCCGGGCGTTAATCCAGCTCATGCCATCATACAAAAAGTTTATGAAAGTAAAAATAGAAATGACCCTGAGCAGCTTCCCTACTTTATTTACAAGTCGTATACAAAATTCATTCTTGATCTGGAAGAAATTAAAACAGAAAAAGACAGCATTCCAATAGCAGCAGATACTGCAAAAGTTATGACGCGAGCCGACTCCACCAATCAAGAGATAAAAGAAACCATGGAGAAACAGTACCTTTTTTTATCAGAATCGGTGGCAGAACGCAAGTATAAAAAACCCGGTAAAATAAATGAAACGGTGCTTGCTTCAAGAACTTCAGGCTTTGACAATCCTATGTTTGTGGTTTTAGGTACCCAATTGCAAAGCTTTACATTTTACAAAGAAAATATCAGAATACTAGGTGAAACTTACGAAAGTCCCATCAACAAAAACCCCTTTAACAACTATTATTTTATCATCGAAGATACACTTTATCAGCATCTGGGTGCAGATTCTGTGGTAGTCATCAGTTTTAAAAACAAGCCCAACAAACAATTTAAAACCATGAAAGGCTTGCTGTATATATCACTTTCCGATTACGCACTCACCAATGTAATTGCTGAGCCCGCGGCAAATGATCCCTCGGTGTACGTATCGATTCAGCAGCAGTACGAAAAAGAACTTGGTTATTGGTTTCCTACTCAACTCAACAGTGATTTTGTATTAAAAAATGTAAACATTGGCGCTTTTGCACCACTAGGAAAAATCAGAACCTACTTAACTGATATTACGCTAGATACCGTATTTAAGAAAAAAGAATTCAGAGGAGTCAATATCAAAGTACTGCCTGAGGCAGGCGAAAGAGACCAGCTTTACTGGGATCAATTTAGAACCCATACATTGAGCGAAAAAGAAAAAACAACCTATACAGTAATTGACAGTATTGGCAAAAAAAATAATTTTGAAGGAAAATTGCGCTTGCTACAAGCCCTTGGCGATGGCAAATATGTATATAAATACATTGAATTTCCATTGGATAAACTCTTGGCTTTCAATCTTTATGAAGGTTTCCGATTGGGTTTGGCAATAAATACAAGCGATCGATTCTCTGAAAAATTAAAAACAGGCGGCTACTTTGCTTACGGATTTAATGACAAAACGTGGAAGTATGGCTACCATGCTTCCCTACTACTCGATGATGCCTTACAATTTCGCATCGGAGGCTCTTATCGCTTTGATTTGGTAGAAGCGGGCATGCCAGAATTCCATTTCGAGCAAAACTCAGTATTTAACCCCAGTGGTATCCGTAAATTTTATATAACGGGCTGGGATCAAAGTAGTATGGGCGAGTTTTTTGTTGAAATTCACCCCTCAGCACGTTGGAAAAACAGAATAGCTTTACAGCGGGATAATCGTTTTTTTGTTGGTGAATATGCATTTTTAGACGAAGAAAATGCGAGAATAGGCAAGGGATTCACCTTTGCGCAAATAAACTACCACACCCAATATGCACCCAATGATAAATATCTGCAAACCTATATGGGTAGGCGCCCAATTAGCTATACCTATCCGCGTTATGATTTGAGCTTGTCTTATGGTTTTCAGGGCTTTATGAGAGGTGAGTACAACTATACGCGCCTCGATGTAAAATATTCAGGGCGATTAGGCAAAGGGCGATTAGGATACTTTTACTATCAAGTACAGGCGGGTAGTGTTCAGGGCAATGTACCTATCAGTTTGCTTTATGTAGGCCAAGGCAATATATATGCAGGAGCCAATGATCAATACAGAACGGGTTTGGGCTTGGCCGATAGAAATGCGTTTGAAACCATGGGAATGAATGAATTTATGCTTCGCAATTATGCACAAGTTTTTTTGAGATACGATTTTCAAAATGCGCTTTTTAATAGAAAACCACTTTGGCCGCACATAGAATTGGTAAGTAGAGCTTTGTGGGGCACTCATCCAGATGAAAATCTACATCAAGGAGTAGGCGTAGGTAATATAGAAGACGGATTTTATGAAAGTGGCATTGAAATCAATAAAATACCCACAGGTAAAATTGCACTTTTCAATAGTTTGGGATTAGGATTTTATTATAGATTGGGCAATCTATCTGAAAATGAATTTTTTGCACAACGTTATCGATTTAAACTTACCTCAAAATTTTAAGCCAGATTAAGCAATAGAAAATCAATTACAAGACTAAATTGCTGCATATCAAAAAACTTCGTTTACATAGTGGATATTTTGCACGTGAACCTCTCATAACAAGGTTCTATACCTATTTCGGGTTTAATAAAAACCAAAAGCCACCTCATTTACGAGGTGGCTTTTGAACCAATATCCATCAAAAATCTAAGTGAAACTAAGGTGCTTGAAAAATTCCTGACTCGTTTCTGTAACCTGGTAAGTTCAAATACCAATCTGCAAATAGTGCTCCATTGCTCTGCGCCCACTGTCCGAATTTCAAGTGTGTATCCAAGATCAGAACCTTCTCTTTTGGATAATCAAAGCTTGTAGGAGTAGTAATAGCCCACGGTAGGTTGTTTTTGTTTTTGTAATAGCGATTTTGTGCTGGGTTAGAGTCATCGTCGCCCGTGCCAAATAGGCTCATATTTGCCAAACTTGTAGGCTCATAATCAGGTAGGTGTACCTCACGGCTGCGGGTTCTATCTACAAATATAAAGGGGTTAAAATCCATGATTCCCAATTGTGCTATGGTATAAGTAGCCGTGCTGAATTCGATGTTGATTACTCGAGTCACAGGCTGTACATAAGGTACATTAGGAGTGGTATTTACACCAATAGAACCTTGACCTGGGTGGGGCATCAAATCAAATGCATCTTCAAAAACAATGATGGTGGGCTTGGCCTGACCAGCTTCAAGTCCATTGGCACCTAAACTCACCAATGAACCTACTTGAGAACCTGTAGCCGTCATCAAAGCTTGATTGATATTGGCATTGGGAAATTGAAAACCAAAACCATTGTGATATCCTGCACCGAATGCACGGAGCTTGAATGTACCCACTACATCTACTACCTTATTATCGGCATTGGTAATTATTTGAAATTTGTAATCGATAAGCATATCGTTGAAGTCGTAATCGCCTTGATAAGGCCATAAATCTTCATAAGCCAAAGAAGCAAAACCAGATGCAGGGAAATAAGTATTGAAAGCTCTTGAGGCATCATTAGGATATTCATCTTCGTCATCTGCAACACCATCGCCATCTGAGTCGGCTATAGCAGGGGCGCATCCGGTTTCATTGCAGTTCATTACATATTCAAAATCTTGAATAGAGAAAGTAGCAGTTTGGTTGCTGTTGCCTGCCTTAACAGAAACTCTTTGCGATTGCAAACCACCAGTAAGCGTATAAGTAATACGTATACTACCTGCTTTGCCGCCTCCTATTTTATTCATATCGTCAAACTTAAAGCCCGTGTGGGGGTGCATAGCGCCAATATTTGGACCCATATCTACGTTTCTGTTGGGTGCAGTACCCGTAATCACCTGCATGCTTACGTTGCTATAGGTTCCCGTAGTAGCCTCTACCGCAATGTGCGACAACTCTTTACAGCTGGGTCTACCACAACCGTTGTGCACCAGTAGTAAGCTTATAGTATGCTGATTGCCATTACACACTACCGATTCAATTTTAGTGGTAAAACCTCCACCATTGGATTTTGTGATATCACAAGCTACTGTTGCGTTTGCGCTCCATGAGGCAAATCCTAGGGCAACGCTGAATATTTTGATTAAATTTTTCATTTGAATTGATT
>CAYZUZ010000012.1:0-12719 GCA_964481795.1 uncultured Cryomorphaceae bacterium | reverse complement strand
GTTGGAATTGGTGATTTTTGCGTAATGAACTTTTTTATCAGCCAGGCCATTGCGCTTCAGGTTGTCTTTCAAAAATTCTTCTTCGTGTAAGTTTTTGCCTTCATCGTCGGTATCGTCGTACCATTTATCTGGAAATCTTTTTTTGATTTCTGAAGGCATCAAACCAGCAAATAGGGCATTGCGAGCGTATTGTGTAGCTGTAGGGAGTATGGAGTAAAAATTCTCTTCATTTTCAATGCGATAATACTCTTGCAGAATAGGTTGAATGGCTTTGAGTTGGTCAAATCGCAGATTGTCTATCACGATTAAAAATACTTTTTCATCCTTTTTGAGCAATGGAAATAGTTTTTGCTTCAATACCTGTTGTGATAATAAGGGAGCATCTTCGTCGCCATGCAGCCAATCTTCGTAATTTCTTTGTATGAATTTAAAAAACAAAGAATTGGCTTCTTTCTTTTGGGTTAAAAGAATGTCGTTGAGCGAGTTATCATCTAAGTTCTCCAGTTCCATATCCCAATAAACCAGTCTCCTATACATGGCATCCCATTCGCTTACTGAGTTTACTGAGGATAAATCAAGGGCTAATTTTCTGAACTCTTGCTGATAAGCCGAACGGGTTTTTTCGGTTACAAGGCGTTTTTGATCTACATTTTTTTTAATACTGAGCAACAATTGGTTGGGGTTGATGGGCTTGATCAGGTAATCTGCTATTTTGCCACCTATAGCGCTGTCCATAATGTGTTCTTCCTCGCTTTTGGTTACCATCACCACAGGAATATTCTCCTGCAAGGCTTTTATTTTATCGAGCGTTTCAAGGCCTGTAAGTCCTGGCATATTTTCATCCAAAAAAACTAAATCTACAGAATGCTCATCCAACAAGTCTATGGCATCTTCGCCATTGGTAGCGGTAATGAGTTGATAACCTTTTTGTTCTAAAAAAAGAATATGCGGTTTTAACATATCTATTTCATCGTCGGCCCAAAGTATGGTGGGTTTTATCATAATTTTGAAACTTATTTTTAATGTTCTATTACAACGCAAATTGAGTACCGAAATATATTTAAAACGTTTTAAGATTTTAAACGATCCTATTTATGGTTTTATCTCCATAAGGCACAAGGTTTTGTTTGATTTATTAGAACATCCTTATTTTCAACGACTTAGGAGGATAAGTCAAACATCGTTGACTTACATGGTTTTTCCTGGGGCATTGCATACGAGGTTTCAACATGCATTGGGGGCTACCCACCTGATGTACAAAGCTTTGGATGCTTTAAAACACAAAGGTGTAAACATTACAGAAGAGGAGCAAGAGGCAGCCCTCATTGCTATCATGCTGCATGATATAGGGCACGGACCTTTTTCGCATACCTTGGAAAACAGCATAGTACGTTTTACGCATGAAGAGGTTTCGTTGGGTATTATGCAAAAGCTCAACCATGACATGGGGGGCGCTCTGGAATTGGCTATTAAAGTTTTCAAAAATCAATACCACAAACCTTTTTTGCACCAACTTATATCGAGTCAATTGGATGTAGACCGCTTGGATTATTTGAAGCGTGACAGTTTTTATGCCGGAGTGGCAGAGGGCAATGTAAACTCAGAACGCCTCATTGAAATGTTGGATATTGATGCCGATAATCAGCTGGTGGTGGATGTAAAAGGCGTTTATTCTATAGAGAAATTTTTGGTAGCCCGCAGGTTTATGTATTGGCAGGTGTATCTACACAAAACTGTTTTGGCGGCTGAATTTTTGCTGGTTCGCATTTTGATGCGTGCCAAAGAATTGATTGCTGAAGGTCACGACCTGTCATTGCCGGTGCGCCTTCAGGTGTTTTTAGAAAAGGAAATTGACAAGCAAGCCTTTTTATCCGATCCTGATTATTTGAATCATTATACGCAACTGGATGATTTTGATATTTTGTATTGTGTAAAGAATTGGTCTACAAGCAATTTCCCAATATTATCGGAGCTGTGCCAAAGACTCATGAGTAGAAATTTGCTTAAAATAAAATTAGAACCCTTGCCTTTTGATGAGGCCTACGTAGCAAGAATGAGAGATTTGGTTCGCCAATATTTTCAATATACCTCTGGCGAAGAGAACTATTTGGTTTTTAGCGGTACTATTGGAAATAACGCCTATGATTTGAAAAAAAGCGCCATTATTCTCAAGCACAAAGATGGGAGTCTACAAAATTTAGAAGACAATCAGGATATTTTGAATATTGATAAATTTACTACAGAAGAGAAAAGGTATTACCTCTGTTTTCCAGAGATTAAAGGTGTTTTGGAAAGTAACTTTTTAATTGAATAAAGAAAACCGAGTAGTTTCAACTACTCGGTTTTTTTCTTGTTAAAAATCAACTCTTTTCTTGATTCTTGTACCAATCTATATTTCGGGCCATGAACATAACCACCGCCAGAATGATAAAGAGTCCGATACTACCGGCCAAAAGTGCTAGCTCTTCGAGGCGAATGATGATGAAAATAAAGCTGTAAACCACAAGTAAAATGCCAATAAGAATAGAGGTGAGTTTGGTGTCTTTCAAACTGGCTTTGGTATAGCCACCAATTAAAGTGAGTACCGCAAAACACGATATCCAATAGGCTGCATTCATTCCTATTTGCTCTGAAAATGAAACCAATAGCAAGTAAAATATAGAAATAGCCAAGCCAATAAATAAATATTGAATGGGATGGAGTTTTTTATTGTTGAGCAGTTGGAAAAAGAAAAACACCAAGAAAGTAAGACTCAAAATAAGAATACCATACTTGGCTATGCGCAAACTCTGTTGATATTGGCTGGCAGGTTGTTGTAATATGACTCCAAATTGGGCGCTTTCCATGCCAGAAAAATTATTTTCAAATACATTTGGAAAACTTCTGTTGATTTCCAATACCTTCCATTGTGCATTGAATTCATTTTCTGAAATTGTTTTCTCTATAGGTAAAAATGCTCCGGTAAAGTTAGGATCGGGCCAATTGGCCTTGGCGCTCACTGTACTTACCTTACCTAGCGGGGCAAAGTAAAGACTAGAGCTGCCTCTAAAGTGTAGGTTGACTACAAATTTTTGTTCATCTGTAAGTAGCGTATCTTCCAATCCTAAAGAGGCCGAAAGCTGGTTGAGTGCGCCCATTCTGCCTCCTGCTTTGGCTTCCAATTTTTTGTTGTTTAATAAAAATTCTACTTCTGAAATTACCCGTAAGTCGTTGATAGATATATGAATTTGTGCCCTATCCCAAAATAATTGGTCTAAATCTTGAATTTCTAAGTCTTTGTTTTTCAAATCAAATGTACCTGTAAAAGCAGCTTTGGCATCGTAAACGGGTACTTCAAAAATACCTCGTTTTTTCACTTCACTTGTAAGGTCTGTATCTATATTGAGTTGCTCAGGCATGAGGTACAATATGCCTTCTTTATAGGTTGTCTTGGTATTGATGATTTTTACCGTGCGATACGGAATGCTGATAAATGGTCCTACCAACGTTTGACTTCGGCCCCAGGTATCGCCAATATTTGTTTCGGCTTGCGATTGATTGTACTCTCGGTCGCGAATCACACGCTCTACCATGTTGAGTGGAATTTGGAGTAGTAAAATTAAAAATGCCAATACCAATATTTTGAAAGTATTGCTTTGTGCAAGGTTTTGTAGCATGAAAATAGGTGTATTAAATGAGCCTTGATAATGAATTAAGGAGGCTATTTATTTTACCTGTAACTGTTAAGGTTTTAAAAATATGGAAGGTATTCGGTTTTTGATATATCGTGTAAAAAAAAAAGGAGGTGGCTCTCCAGCACCTCCCTTAACCCTAACCCAAATGAAACAATCTTAGAGCAGAGAGCATTGTTTTATTGTAATAATCTAAATGCTAGCTTTCCTGACCCGTTGTCGCACTTTATAACGACATTTTCTGTATTATGGTGCATGGCACAATTAAATTCAAAATCGATTTCAAGATATTGTGTGCCGTCATTTCTTTTGATTAATTTGCTGCTAATTATTTTAAAAGCAGCTGTTTGTGTGTTTTGGTTTGCAAGAGAACTTGAAAAATACGAATCTTTTTTATCATGATAGACGATGGATACGCTTCCTGGTTCCAGACCACCGCCCTCATCAAAAATAAAGTCATTGCCTACCTGAAGGGTATTGAGCATGTCAGATTCTATACTTGCAGTGGAGGTTATATATATTTTGCTGCTAAAAATTACATCGATCTGTTTTTCAGCGTCTATTATGTATTGAAATATGAACTTTCGGTTTTGATTATTCGGATTTTCGGCCACAAAACTTCTCGCTGAAAGAGCGTTTTGACCTACACGAAAATCTTTTATATCGTTTCCATATTGCCACCATATGTATAAACTTCCGCTCTCTTCAAAACTCGGAAGAGCTTTGTCTTCACGGCTACACGAAAACAAAACCATCAAAAGGAAAAAAATCGTTAATCTCTTCATTTTATTTAAAATAATCTATACCTCATTTCTAAAAATATATCCCAGCCAGCATTGTTTTGAATGCTTTTATCGGCCATCAAATTATCTACAAAAGGCACATATTTGAACCCAGTGCCCAGCTGTAATTGGGGCGATAGATTTCCATAAACCCCTGTACGCCAGCCCAAAGTGATTCTTGGCAAGCCATGTCTGTATTCGTTGGCTATATTGCTTTGATGGTTTTTTTCTACTACTACATCCAAGGCGGGCATGTGTGTATGCACTTCTAATTCTGATTGATGGTGTGTGAGAATTTCAGCTACCGGACCCGATTCCAACATCCATCTGGGCGATACTTGTATTTGTAAGTTTAATGGGATTTCTATCCAATGTCCGCTCTTGAGTCTCAAAAAGTACTCCTTGTATTCTTTAAACATATACGTGCTTACTGCCTGTGAGGTAACCAAATAATCCATATTGCCTCTAAAGTAGTAGCGAGCACCCGATACTATGGCTACGTTTGGACTAATACCTTTTTGAACAAGAAATCCCACAGAAGGCAAGTTTCTTAAAGAAAATTCTTGGCCCAACTTCCAATGATTGTGCAAATGCCAACCTCCAGTTAGGTAGAAATTAAAAGGATTTCCTTTTTTATTGCTTGAGCTTTGTGCATAATCGTCTATATCAATTATTTGGTTATCAAACGAAAGTGCAAATAACGCATCGTCGAAATACTTTCCTCTCAGGGGTAGAAGGGTAGGATGCATAGTCTGCACCAGTGTATTTTGGGCCGAGCTATTTTCATTACTACCCATGGGCTTGGTAGTTTGTGGCTTACTGCTTTTTGCTATAATTTTTTCAACTTTATCTTCAGAGGCATTACTTGATTCATCGGTGCTTGTTGCTATTGAATTTTCTGTAGCTTGTTGATTTTGAAAGTTGTTATTTTCAATAGTTTCTACGGTGGGTATTTTAGTATTCGAGATTTCCTTGTTTTCAAAAGGATTGGTATAGAATACGGCAAGCGTACTTATCAGTAAAAGCAATGCAGCTGCACTCAAGGCTATTTTTTTCCATAGTGCTATTCCAGAAGCCTTTACGGCACTGTTGTTCATCAATGTAAGCATGTGTTGCCATGCTTTATCGGCATTTTTAGGACTGCTCTGCTGTTGGTAAGCGTCCTTAAAAAGCTTGTCTAAATCGTTATCGTTCCATTCCATTATCGTTCAAATCCAATTTTTTGTAATTTTTTCTTTAAATCCTTCCTAGCTTCGTGCAGTATGAGTTTTGAGTTGGTTTCGGTAATATCAAGTTGCTCGGCTATTTCTTTATGACTGTATCCTTCTATGGCAAAAAGCTTAAAAACCAGGGCTTTTCGGGGTGATAAACTCTCTACTACGGATATCAAAAACTCGTGGTTGATGCCTTCACCGGTTTCATCGGCAGATAAAGTTCTGGTATGCACATCCTCCATGGGTCGGTAATGTTCATTGAGTCTTTTTCTTACTCTTAAAAAATCAAGTGCAGTATTTACGATTATTTTCTTTACCCAATAATCTATTCGTTCATACTCGGTGATGGAGTCCAAATGATTAAAAACTTTGAGCATAGAATTATTAAAAACCTCCATTGAATCCTCTTCATCAGTAATATAGCGTTTGGCTACCAAAAATAATTTAGAATGATAGTACATATACAAACGCTCTTGCGAGGGTTTGTGTCCTTCTTTACATTTTTGTATGATATCTTCTATATCAAACACAGTTGTGGGGTTTTTACCGCTTAATGCAATATTATTGGGCAAAGAAACCACAGCATTGATGTAAGTCATGTACCATTTGTGTTTAATCTAATGAATTTTATACGTTTTAATCTCTTAAATGGTTAGTTTTATCGTGTTATTTTATTTGTATTGCTGATTTTTATTTTCACCAATTAACACAACTGCATGAAATTCAATGTTTTAATTCATTTATGACTTTTATAAATAATAATTTTAATTAAACCTTGTCAGTTTGCGACTTGCTATTATTTTTGCCACCCGTTTAAGCAACATTTTAAACGTAGCAGTAGCACAAAAATGTTCATTGGTGAGGTGGGTGAGTGGCTTAAACCAACAGTTTGCTAAACTGTCGTACTCGAAAGGGTACCGGGGGTTCGAATCCCCCCTTCACCGCATAATCGGGATGTAGCGCAGTTGGTAGCGCACCTGGTTTGGGACCAGGGGGTCCCAGGTTCGAGTCCTGGTATCCCGACTTTACATATCAAAACCCTGAAAGCTTCCTTGTTTTCAGGGTTTTTTTATAGGTAAAGCAAAGTGTATTGAAGGGTAATTGTGATGCAGTGATGTTTTAAATTATGGATTTACAACAATTCATTCTCAAAATTATTTTTTCATTTCCATTTCAAGAGGTGTTCGCTTTTTTTTAATTTTCGCGCTGGGCGCAGATTGGGAGGCAATCAAAGCAAGGAATATATTTTTTGAAACTTCAAAGGATGCGCAGTTCATTAAGAAGTTTGATAGAAACACTAAGCCTCAAAAGCTGTTATTTTTGGACAAAATAAAACACCATGAATACCTATGCCGAAGTAGATACTTCACGCTTACCTATTATAAAAGTGACCTTTACAGGCGAAAAAGCCAGCACCGAAAATTTTCAATTCTATTTGCAAGAGGTAAAAAATAGTTATGATTTACAGAATAAAGTAGCCCTAATTTTTGATGCCAACAATGCAGTATTGCCGGGCCTTACATACCAAAAAATGCAGGCCGATTGGCTGAAAGAGAATGAAAAAATGATGACAGATTTTTGCGTGGGTACAGCTTATGTGATTTCCAATGGTTTGATTAGGAATGTATTGAAGGCCATATTTTTATTGCAAAAACAACCCGTACCTTATGTGGTATGCAGTAGCTTGGATGAGGCTGAAGCTTGGGTGCAGCAGCAGTGGACTTAAGCCTGAATGTGCTTAGGATAAAGAGGTCTATCTTTGCTGGGTTATATCAGCAATTTTATTTTTCATGAAGTTTCAGCTCGAAAGCCAAGACTCAAATAGCAAAGCTCGTACAGGTCGTATTCAAACAGATCATGGTGAAATTCTCACGCCTATATTTATGCCTGTAGGCACAGTAGGCAGTGTAAAAAGTGTGCACCAATATGAGCTTGAACAACAAGTGCAGGCGCAAATTATATTGGGCAATACCTACCACCTTTATTTGCGTCCGGGATTGGACATACTTCAGCAAGCGGGGGGCTTACATCAGTTTATCTCGTGGGACAGACCCATGCTTACCGATAGTGGAGGTTTTCAGGTTTATTCGCTCGAGGGCAACAGAAAAATCACAGAAGAGGGCGTTAAGTTTAAATCGCATATCGATGGTTCCTCGCATCAATTTACTCCAGAAAATGTAATGGATATTCAGCGTACTATAGGCGCGGATATCGTTATGGCTTTTGATGAATGTACGCCCTACCCATGTGCATTTGATTATGCACAAAAATCGATGCACATGACCCACAGGTGGCTCGATCGCTGCGAAAAAAGATTCAATGAAACAGAGCTTATTTATGGTCATGCACAAAGTTTATTTCCTATAGTACAGGGCAGTACCTATCCCGATTTGCGCAAGCAAAGTGCTGAATATATTGCCGCCAAAGAATTTGATGGCTATGCCATTGGCGGATTATCAGTAGGTGAGCCTGCTGAAGATATGTATGCCATGTGCGATTTGGTTACCGATATTTTGCCGCAGCACAAACCCCGATACCTGATGGGAGTAGGCACACCAGAAAATATTTTGGAAAACATTGCCTTAGGCATCGATATGTTTGATTGTGTAATGCCCACGCGCAATGGTCGCAATGGAATGCTTTTTACCAGCGAAGGCATCATCAATATCAAAAATAAAAAGTGGGAAAATGATTTTAGTCCGGTAGACCCCACTGGCGTGGCTACTGTAGATAGCCGATACTCAAGGGCTTACCTAAGGCATTTGTTTATAGCGCAAGAATATCTTGGCAGGCAGATAGCCTCCATCCACAATTTGAGTTTTTACCTGTGGCTGGTAGGTGAAGCCCGAAAACACATAGAACAAGGTGATTTCTCGACTTGGAAAAATCAAATGGTACAAAAAGTAAGTAGAAGACTTTAAATAAAACATATCATGATACGAATATATCACAATCCACGATGTGGTAAGAGCAGGGAAGCTGTTCAATGGTTGGAAGATAAAGGCATTGAGTTTGAAATAATCCGTTATATGGATGAAGACCTCACCTTTGACGAAGTAGATGAATTGGTGGCCTTGGCAGGTTTTAATACCATCGATTTGATAAGAACTCAAGAGAAGGTTTGGAAAGAAGAATTTGCTGATAAAGATTTGGATGACAATGAGTTGATATACGCCATTATCGAGTATCCACAATTGTTGCAAAGACCTATTGCCATCAACGGTGATAGAGGCGTTATTGCTAGGCCGGCTGAGAAAATAAGTGAAATATTGTAAGAATAAGAGCCGATATTTTTTAATGTAACCTTAGTCGCTGTAAGGCCTTGATGCCCGAATAACCTTTGCATAAAAATTTAATTGTATGGAAATATTAGGTTATTTAGGAGCTATTTTGATTGGTGTATCACTGGGGTTAATCGGGGGCGGAGGTTCCATTCTTACCGTTCCGGTTTTGGTTTATCTATTTGGTATAGATGCTGTTACGGCTACGGCCTATTCCTTGTTTATAGTAGGGTTGAGCAGTGCCGTGGGTTCTTTCAAATATTTCCAGCTAAAACTAATCAACCTGAAAACCGCTTTGGTTTTTGGCATACCTTCCATTATTGCAGTGTTTTTAACCCGCGCCTTGATCGTGCCGGCCATACCCCAAGAAGTTTTTAGCGTGGGCGAGTTTGTGGTTAACAAGAGTATTTTATTGATGCTGCTTTTTGCAGTGCTGATGGTAGCGGCCTCCTACAGTATGATTAAGAAAGACAAGAAACAAAGCGTACAAGAGGTTCAGGAACAGAAATTTAATTATCCTTTGATTTTGGTAGAAGGCTCTGTAGTAGGCCTACTTACCGGATTGGTAGGAGCAGGCGGTGGATTTTTGATCATTCCTGCTTTGGTAGTACTTTCCAAATTGCCTATGAAAGAAGCTGTAGGCACTTCATTACTGATTATTGCCGCCAAATCCTTGATAGGATTTTTGGGCGAGGGCAGCGAAACCCAAATAGACTATACCTTTTTGATGATTATTTCAGCATTTGCAATAGCAGGTATCTTTGTGGGCAGTGCTTTGTCAAAAAAAATAGATGGAGCCAAACTGAAGCCTGCCTTTGGATGGTTTGTTTTGGTGATGGGTATTTACATCATTATCAAAGAACTCAGCTAGTTTTTGGGTGATAGTAATCCAAAACTTAACAGGCAGTTGTATTTTTATTTACTTTTTAAAAATTTAATTTTATGACTGTTGATTTTCCTAAGTTTAAGCTAGAGAATAAAGGCTTATCGTATGCCTCAAAAGTGGTGATGATGGGGTCTTGTTTTACGGAACATATCGGAAATCGCTTGCAAAATTTAAAATTTTCAACTACGGTAAATCCATTGGGCATAGCCTACGACCCCTTGAGCTTGGTAAGGCATATTGAAAATGCATTTACAGGCTATAAAAATCCGAAGAAATTTCTGAATAGAGAAGGATTGCATTTGCATTACGACTACCACAGTAAGCTGCACGGCTTGAGCTTGGATGAGTTGAACGATGTGATTCAAGAAGCACAAAATAATTTAGCAAAAAGTTTACAAGAGGCTGATTTTCTTTTTATTACCTTGGGATCTGCCTTTGCATATAAGCACTTGCTATCGCACGATTATGTGTGTAATTGTCATAAAACACCACAAAAAGAATTTAAAAAAGAACTGTTGGGTATAGCGGAAATGGCCAAAGAGCTGCATAGAGCCATCGATGAGCTACAATTATTGAATCCCAAATTACAAATCATCCTTACCGTGAGTCCGGTAAAACACTTGAAAGACGGACTGATAGAAAATGTGCGCAGCAAAGCTCGATTGATAGAATTGGCGCATCAGACGCAAGAGCGGTACACAAACGTGCAGTACTATCCTGTATTTGAAATGGTGCAAGAATGCCTGCGCGATTATAGGTACTATGCTGAGGACTTAGCACATCCCAATGAATTGGCACAAAAGCTTGTATTTGAAGCGTTTAAAAAAGACTTTTGTTTACCAGAAACCTTGGAGCAGGTAGAAAGAACCGAGCATTTGATGCGACAAGTACAGCACAAAAGCTTACACCCTAAGGCGGCAAGTCATCAAGTATTTTTGAAGAATTTGATTATAGAGCTCAAACAGCACGCCCAAAATTATCCCAGTCAGGACTGGAGTACTGAGATGGAGCAGGTACTTGCAGCATTGGAATAAAACTGTTTCCATTCAATTTGCAGGTTGAGTTTCAACTGCGCGATGAGGAGTTGAACCCAGATGAGGCACTTAAAAATCAATAACGAGGATAAATAGCTGCAAATCAAAATGCTTCGTCTATTTATTTACTTAACCCCAGCAATGCCCTACTTTGCCCAAATAAATTGTTGAAACATTGCAAGTAGCTAAGTTGTAGCACACAATCTAGATTTAAAACGAATAATTATGGGTGAGGCAGCCCTTGCGCCAGGGATGGAAGTGGAAAGCCCACAGCCCCAAAGTATTTTGGGGCGAGGACTTGCAACGGACAGCCCGCTCGGGCGCCCAAATCATTAAAACCTATAAATAGGTCGTTGGTGTTTATTTTTGCCCAAAACGGAAAATACGGATGTCAACACAAACAACAACTCAAGATACTCAAAATCAGATTTATCAACCCATCAATAAAGTGCGTGTAGTAACGGCTGCTTCGCTGTTTGATGGACACGATGCGGCCATCAACATCATGAGGCGCATCATACAAAGTACAGGATGCGAGGTAATACACCTAGGGCACGACCGCAGTGTGGAAGAGGTGGTGAATACCGCCATACAAGAAGATGCCCAAGCCATAGCCATGACGAGTTACCAAGGCGGACATATAGAATATTTCAAGTATATGTACGACCTACTGCAAGAAAAAGGTGCAGGACACATCAAAATATTTGGTGGTGGGGGAGGAACCATATTGCCCAGCGAAATAGAAGAATTACATGCTTACGGAATTACCCGCATTTATCATCCAGATGATGGAAGGGCAATGGGATTGCAAGGCATGATCAACGATTTGGTGCAACGCGCTGATTTTCCGACGGGTATCAACCTCAATGGCGAGTACAAGCACCTCAATACCCAAGATTGGGGGCATACCGCACGATTGATTTCGGCTGCTGAAAACTACCCTGATAGCGTGAAAGATGAACTGGCGTTTGTGCACCAAAAAGCAGCAGAAAGCGAAGTGCCCGTATTGGGAATTACAGGTACCGGTGGGGCAGGAAAATCATCGCTTGTGGATGAGTTGGTTCGCAGATTTTTGCTTGATTTTGAAGATAAAACCATAGGCATCATATCGGTAGACCCATCAAAAAGAAAAACAGGTGGCGCCTTACTGGGCGATAGAATTCGGATGAATGCCATCAATAGTCCTAGGGTGTACATGCGCTCATTGGCTACACGCCAAAGCAATTTGGCCTTGAGTAAATATGTAGCCGAGGCTGTAAGTATATTGAAGGCAGCAGGATATGACCTTATCATACTAGAAACCAGTGGCATAGGACAAAGCGATACAGAAATACTCGATCACAGCGATGTGTCGCTATACGTAATGACGCCTGAATATGGCGCGGCAACCCAGTTGGAGAAAATAGATATGTTGGATTTTGCCGACTTAATTGCCCTCAATAAATTTGACAAACGAGGAGCTTTGGATGCCCTGCGCGATGTGAAAAAACAATATCAGCGCAACCACAATCTGTGGGATAAAAAGCCAGAAGACATGCCCGTATTTGGCACCATTGCCAGTCAGTTCAACGATCCAGGAATGAATCAGTTGTACCGATCTATCATGGAGACCCTACAAGCCAAAACCCAAACCCAACTCAAAACCTCTTTTCAATCATCGAATGAGATGAGCGAGAAGATTTTTATCATACCCCCCAAACGCACCCGCTACTTGAGCGAGATAGCAGAAAACAATCGCAAATACGATGCATGGGGAAACAAGCAGGCCGAGGTAGCACAAAAACTATACAACCTGCACGAAACGATAGAACACCTTAAAACCAGCAGCCTCGACGACAAAGACCGCTTGGT
>CAYZUZ010000011.1:0-12897 GCA_964481795.1 uncultured Cryomorphaceae bacterium | reverse complement strand
CCGTAAGTGCTAAGAAGTTATCATGCATTACGGTGTTTAATATTTCTTCTGAAGCTTGGAGGACTTTTTCTTTAAATTTTCTGTCGAAAAAAACAGGGGTTTCAGCTACCCTAAACTTTACAGGAAGTCGGTAAGTTGTGTTTAAATCTTCTAAAAAGGCCTTGTACTTGTTTTCTGAAAATGAAGCGTTGTATCGCTCACGAGCTATCTTATGCATGGTGGTGAATACGTTGATTTTTAAGGTCGAGTGCTTGCTTAAGAAAATTGGGTATAATCGTATTTCTGGTGTGGATTATTTTGTCCGAATCGTTTATTCTTTTGAGCATATCGTAGTATTTTTCGCTTCCATGGGTAAGTATTATTTGTCTCTTTTTTTCTGGATTGTGCAAATAATTGAGCATACCGTGTAAATCAGCTTCTGGGTGAAATTGCGTCCCAAGGATTTCGCTATTGAAGCGAATAGCCATAATGGCTCTGTCGAGTTTTACCTGGGGTCGCATTTTTTCAATGCATAAAATTTCAGAACCCCACAAGGCCATAGCTACTTTGTTAGGTTCTGTGATTTGGTAGTCTCTTGAATCTACTGCCCATATAGGGTCACTGAGTTCATTAAAAAAAGGTTCAGCTTTGCCAGCAGCTGTTTTATGTACCGGAAATATTCCAAACGAGGTGCTTTTGCGCTTGGTGAGTTTGCCCAAACCATAGTAGCGTATAAATATTTGAAAACTATGACATATCAAAAATAAGGGTCTTTTATCCTCAGGCTGAACACTGTTATGAGCTATCAAACTATCTACAAATCCAAAATAGGCTTTTTCCCATTCACTGCCATCACTATCTATAGGACTCCCAGGGCCACCCGTTGAAATGTAGGCATCGTAATCTTGAACTTGTGGTACCTCACAATGACCGCGCGTATCATATTGTTTCAAATGAAGTGTAAGATCATGTGTTTCGCAAAAATCTTTCAAAATTTCTCGTATGCCCCGTATACCCTCATTGGCTACGCCTTCGTACATGTCTAATATGGCTACACGGAATAACATTTGTTCCATAAATGATTTATTTTCAGTAAATTAAAACCGTGAAGTGGTTGATATTATTTTGATAAGGGCAAAGCTACTTAAAAAATGTTTAGCAATTCATTAAGAGGCTGCAATTTTGTTATTTTGCAATAACTCCTGGCCATTGAGTATGTATGGCTTTCAATGCCTGCTCCAAACGAAAATCACCTTCTATTACATGGTAATTACTGCTGCTTTCAGTCAGATGTTGTTTGTAAAGCTCAAACAAGTAGGCTCTTATGTTTTCATCGGGATATTCGCGCAATCCATCGTTTTCCCAAGGTAAATCTGATTTACATAAAAGATAAAGATCGTATTTTTGCTTTCTATAACCACTTGAAACATAGGGTGAAACACCTCCAAATACATACTCTGACCATATTTTTAGCACCAAAAATTCAGTATCACAAATCAAAACAGCATCTTGAGGATGTTTTTGTATTAATTCATTTTCAATGTATAGTTCGCTTCGATGTTGATGATAAGCAATTATCCCCAAATCTTTGTATGAGTATGGCATACCCTTTTCTCGCAAATAGGCGCGTGCATATTCTTTTCTTCGTACAGATTGGGGCAATATGAGCTCCAAGTCTTTACTCAATGTGCTTTTGCCACTATTTTCAGGACCTACAATGGCAATTTTTAGCATGAGATTTATTTAATTGAATGCAATCGAAACTTAAATGGAGGCGCTTTAATGGGCTGCCTTGTTTTGTTTATTATGAATATACCATCTCACCGCCACCAAGGCTCCTAAAATATAGGGAGTTGCCATCAAAAATAAAATACCATTGTTAAGCGCTAATGCTCCGGTTTCACCTTTACTTGTAGTTGCCACAGCTTTGCACATGCTGCATTGTGCGGTGGCATCAATTAGAAATAATGTTGAAAGAAATATAAAAATAAATAGCTTTTTCATACTTATACAGGATAATAAGGCGACATAAATAAATACACCAATACACCGGTTACCGCTACGTACATCCAAATAGGAAAAGTATATTTTACAATTTTCTTATGTAATGTATATTCAGAAGTTAGTCCTCTATATATTGCAAGCATGGCCAGCGGTAACACAGGCACTGAAAGTGCAATATGTGTAATGAGGATAAAGAAGTACAAGGATCTAATCCATCCTTCACCACCAAAGGGCACAGGTTCATTGGATAACTTAGAAATTACATAAGACACCAAAAATATTGCAGATAAAGCAAAGGCTGATAGCATGCTAGCTCGGTGCCAGTTTATCTTTTTTTGTACAATAAAATAGGCACCAAGAATAAGTAAAATGGCAGTTGTTCCATTCAATAGCGCATGGAAAGCGGGTAAATACTTGGCAAAATCTGGTCCTTGACCTAATTTAAAGGTTTCCGGAAACAACATCAAAAGCGCTACAGCAATGGGAACTACGGTAGATAGCGCTACTATGAGCGGAATGTATACTTTATCTCTGGCGGATATTTGGGTCATTTTGTTTTTCTTTTTTTCTTTCAATGGATTTCATTTTCTCAAACTCTGCAATTAAAACAGAAATGTCTTCCTTTAGGTTTTTCATGCTGATGGGCTCTAATGAATTATATGCCCCAATCAGGTTTCCGTTGTCGTCCAATCTACATCTAATTCGGCCTTCCCAATCTATAAGCACAAGCATTTCAGAGTGTAAAAAACCTCCAGGAGCGCTCTCATCAACCATAGCACTTACAAACATAGCATTGGCTAGATTGTATATCTCTTCACGGTTTCCCGTAGCAAAGTGCCATACCAATCTATTATCGTCAACGGGTATTGCTCCTAGTTTTTTGGCATAATCGGCCAAAAGTTCAACTGTATCTGTAGCTGGATCTACGGTAAAGGAAACTATTTTAAAGTTTTCAAAACCTTTAAATCGATCATAAACAACTTCTTTTACCTGAAAATTCATGGGCCCACAAATACTCGGACAGGAGGAAAAAAAGAAATTGGCTACATAGATGTTGCCTTTCATATCGTTGGAGCTAAACTTTTCTCCTAAGTGGTTGGTCATATCCCAATCGGGAACGCTGTACCTGAGGGTATCGAAATTGCCCTCGGAATTTAGGATGGCCTCGCTCGGACCCACATAGTTTAGTGTGTTGAAGAAGACTTCTTTTGCACTGTAAACAAAAATGATATATACCAAAACGGGTAGTACCATGATTGAACCGAGTACTACCCATTTGCTGCTTTTTTTCATAATAAAATTTTGTAACTGCTATTAATAATACATTTTTAATAGCATTAGGTTTGTTACAATTACTTTAAAGTAACAGAATCTAAATAACCTCCTTCTGTCAATACAATGAACATAAGATAAGGTATTAAAATAAGTACGGGTAAAGAGATTGTCCAAATCAGATTCTTTTTCTCATGCTTTAAGTGCATAAAATCACCTACGATGTAGTATGCTTTTACTAGCGTTAGAATGATAAAAATATGATTGAGTAATCGAGTGCCCAAAACTTGAGTCATCAAAAACTCAGGCTGAACCAAGCCTAAAGCTACCTCTACTGCTGTTACGATAAGTAGCAACCAAAATACCCTCCAAATGGCTTTTACGCTGTCTGCGTTGTGTGCGTGATCTGACATTTTATTATCTTTAAAAAATTATACCAAGTAGAAAAATGTAAATACAAATACCCAAACTAGGTCTACAAAGTGCCAATAAAGACCTACTTTTTCAACCATTTCATAATGACCTCTTCTTTCGTAAGTTCCTTTGAGGATATTGATGTAGATAATGATATTTAAAACTACCCCTGAAAATACGTGGAAACCGTGAAATCCTGTGATGAAAAAGAAGAAATTAGCAAATAGTGGATTGCCATATTCATTTTGGGTCATGTTGGCTCCCTGCACTACTTCAATTTCTTTCATCAATCTCTCTGAGGTTTTGCGGTCTACAGTCTCCAACATTTTGCCTGGAAACATAAGATGTGCATTGGTGGTTTGCGTAAATCCGGCTTGAACCTGCTCTGTGGTAAAGCGCTCGTGATGACCATGACCTCCATGATCTGATGTACCGTGAACTAAAGTGCTTAAAGAAATCCTTTCTTTGTTCTCATCCACTATATAAGCCAAGCGACCATCTTCTAATTTTACTGAGCCATTATCACCTACAATAAAGTGATACCACTCCCAAGCCTGTGAACCCACGAACATAAAACCACCTATAATGGTAGCAAACATCCACATGGCTACTTTTGATTTTTTATTGTTGTGACCTGCATTTACAGCCAATACCATGGTTACCGAACTCATGATAAGAATAAAGGTCATAAGGGCTACGTAAAGCAGGGGGTGATTACCCTCTAAAAACGGAAAATGCGTAAAAACACTTTCAGGTACAGGCCAGCTTTCTTCGAATTTGAATCGAAATAAGCCGTAAGCTGTCAAAAATGCTGAGAAAGTTAAGGCGTCAGAGATGAGGAAAAACCACATCATAAGTTTGCCATAGCTAGCTCCAAAGGGCTCATTTCCACCGCCCCAGGTGTTTACTTCACTGTTGTGTACTGATGCTTCTGTAGCCATTTTTTTATATCTGGTTATGAGGTTGCAATTTTAGCGATAAAAAAGTAAAAATACATATAGAAATATCCAAACAAAGCCTAGAAAA
Organism: uncultured Cryomorphaceae bacterium; assembly: GCA_964481795.1. GTDB lineage: Bacteria > Bacteroidota > Bacteroidia > Flavobacteriales > Schleiferiaceae > CAYZUZ01. The sequence goes on along the minus strand of CAYZUZ010000011.1, from coordinate 8,202 downwards.
TGCCAAAAAGTAGTGCCTAGTTCGTAAGGTACTCTATTATCTAAAGTGTATTTGCCTAAAAATGACTTGATTGTGATTTTTAGAAGCACCAAAACCCCAGCAATTATGTGCAATAAATGGAAAAAAGAAAGTGTATAAATCCAACTTCCAGCTGTTGTGCTTCCTTCTCCAGTAAAATAAATGCCTGCCTCTATCAGTTGTTTCCAGGCTTCTATTTGCATCAAGCCAAACATGATACCCAAAATCAAGGCTCCTAGGCTGAGCAATGCTGTGATGTTTTGTTTTCCTTTTGCAAGTAAAAGTTGAGCCACTATCAAAAGTACGCTCGATACAATAATCAGTACAGTGCTCGTAAAAAAAGCTGAGGGCAATGACAATTCTACCCACAATCCTTTTTCAATAAGACTGCCTCTACTTACAATATAGCCGCTGGTAAGCCCAGCAAATGCCATAAAAATGCTTGCCTGAGATACCCAAAGTAATGGTTTAGAGGCTTTTTTGCGTTGCTCTTTTAAATGCTCTAAGCTAAGTGAATCGTTTTTTGTCATATAAATTTATCTACACAGTAGATGATTTGTAACACAGTAAGGTACAAAATGCTCATCAACATCAATTTTTTTGCTATAATTATCTCTGGATTTTTGTATAATTTAAGACCAAAGTACATCATAGGTAAACCTGTTAATACTATTAAAACGGCTGCTATAGGCGACAAGGTAAGGCTTCCCGTTACTCCAAAGGCAGGTAATATAGACACTATCAATAATACAAGGGTGTACGAGATGATTTGATAAACGCTGGCCTGATCTCTGCGGCCTGAGGGTAACAGATTATATCCAGCCTTTAAATAATCGTCGTGCAGCATCCATGCGATGGCCCAAAAGTGTGGAAATTGCCACAAGAATTGTATCGCGAATAAGGTTCCGGGCTCTACACCAAATTTATTGGTAGCCGCCACCCATCCCAGCATAAAGGGTATGGCACCAGGAAAAGCGCCTACAAATACGGCAAAAGGGGTAACGCCTTTGAGCGGTGTATACACAAGCGTATAAACAACTATAGCAAAAGCTCCAAAGGTGGCACTCAATGGATTGAGCTGATATAACATATACAAGCCCACAAAAGTGAGCATACCTGCCAATATAAGTCCTTCTGCAATGCTCATGCGCTCGGCAGGTAAGGGTCGTGTTCGCGTTCTGCTCATGAGTTTGTCTTTGTCTTTTTCTATTATTTGATTGAAACCATTGGCAGCACCGGTCACAAAAATCCCTCCGAAGGACAACAGTAAGATTTCACTCCATAGCAATTGATCTGCTGCCAAAATATAGCCTGCCACTGATGAGAATACTACACTCATGGAAAGCCTTATCTTGGCAAATGCAAGGTAGTCTTTCCATTTAGGTACGCTTACTGCTTTATCTAAGATGTTGTACATTATTTGTATAAAGGAGCGCAAAAATACAGCTGAAAGTTAGGCGCAAAAAAAAACCATCCTTTTTTTGGATGGTTTTTAGATGGCTTTATATTTTTTTATTGTAAACGAGCATTTACGGGTATGGTAAATTGCATACGAGCAGGCTTGCCTCTTTGCTTAGCTGGTTGTATTTTTCCTTTCATGCTATTCAAGCTTTTCACTGCGTTTAGGGCTGCTTCATCTAGCAATGGGTCTACAGATTTAGCCACTGATACAGAAGCAATAGATCCGTCTTTTTCAATAATGAAGTTGATAAAAACTTTACCTTGAATACCTAGTGTACGAGCCATTTCAGGGTATTTGAAATTAGAAATGATGTGTTGTTGCAATTTCATTTGAAAACAGCGGCTTCTATCCTCTTCGGTTTTTTCATTTTCACAACCAGGAAAAATGGGCTTGTTTTCTACAATAGCAAAGCTCAATACTTCATCGGATTCCTCCTCTTCTTCCACTATTTCTATAATTTCATCTTGGCTGGTTTCAGTAGATTCCATGATAAGTTCTTCTTCAAGCTCTACTTCATTTTCTACCACAGTGATTTGCTCTGGTGGGGGAGGTGGGGGAGGTGGTTTCTGTTCGCGCTTGGTCACTATTACTTCATCTTCTTGCAAGAGCACTTCAAGCTCTCCAAGGTCGGCTATTCTCCTTTCATAGGTTTTCCATTCGATGGCTACTAGCACCATTGTGAGCGCTACTACCAAACCTATGAGTGAGTAAATCCCTCTTTTGGTTTCTAAATCGGCTTCCGGACTTTTTTTGGGTTCCATAATGCTTAATTATTTTGGGGTAAAATTATAAAAACTCATTAGATGTAACGAAGATTAATATGTTTTTATCGTTAATTTTTTAAAAACATATTTTCACACTCTTAACAATCGCTATTTCAATACATTAAAATCTTTGGGTGTTTACAGGGATCATGTATTTTACTCTTACGGGCTTATTTCTGTTTTGGGCTGGCGTAATTTTTTCAGCCATATGGTTCAAACTTTTGACTGCATCTACAGCAGCTTGATTCAGTAGATCATCTTCCGATTTAAGCACTTCTACTTCGGTGATGCTACCGTCTATATCTATTATAAATGTAACATACACGCGGCCTGTAATATTTAGGAGTTGGGCTTCTCTTGTGTGTTTGTAGTTGCGTGCTACGTGATTTACCAGCATTCTTTCAAAGCATTTGGTTTTTAAATACTCATCTTTTTCTGTTTCACAACTGGCAAAAGTCGGTTTTTGCTGCACCATTGTATAAGAAACTGTTTCAGGTAGGTCCCAAGCATCATCTATATCAATATCTTGAATGGAATCTGCTTCCCCATCTTCAAATTTTTCAGGAAGCAGGGTTATCTCTATTTTGTCTGGTGCATCGCTGATTGCAATTTTATCAGGATTCGATCTTACTTCGGCTTTTAATTGTGGTTTTTGTCGAATAGTTATTATGACATCATCTTCATGTAGATGGTTTTCCAATTCTTGACGGTCATAGGTTGAGTTTACTTTTTTTGATTTCCATTCCAGAGCGGTCAGTGACGAAATCAAAGCGATGATCAGTCCTATTTCAAAAAAGTATTTTCTGTTGCGATTCAAATAATCCATAGGTTTTAAGTTGGGTTTCATCAGCTTTTTGTTTTAATATTGAATATTTTGAATAAAATGGACTCCATAAATCACGCCAAAAAGGAGCTATTAAACGTTAAAGTTTGGAGGCTCTAACATTTTTGTTCAAGTGCTAATCCGTATGTTAAGTTTTTTTAACAATGAAGCTTTGAGTTTACCTTTATTTTTGTTGCCTTAATAATTGAATCACATCATGAGTAGTAGTTTTTTTTATCGAGCCATGTTTTTTTATGCTTTTTTATTTTTTACAGTAATTAAAGTAGGTGCCTGGGGCCAAACAGGACACAGAATAGTAGGTGATATTGCAGAATCTTATTTAACCAAAAAGGCTAAGAAAAATCTAAAAAAATTAATGGGTCACGAAAGTTTGGCAATCGCCTCTACTTGGATGGACGACATTAAAAGCGATAAACGATACGACCATACACATGATTGGCACTGGGTTTCGATACCTGATGGTATGAAGTATGAGGATACCGAAAAAAATCCCAATGGAGATGTAATCATGACTTTGGAAAGATTGATTTTTGAGTTAAAAAACAATCAACTTACTGATTCTACTAAAGTGGAGTACATAAGAATGATGGTTCACTTGGTGGGCGATGTACATCAGCCTTTGCATGTAGGCAACGGTTTGGATAGAGGTGGTAATCAAGTCAAGGTAAAATGGTTTGGTCAAAACAGCAACTTACACCGTGTCTGGGATACAGATATGATTCAAGGTCAGAAGCTCAGCTACACCGAATATAGCTGTGCCATCAATCATGCAAGTAAAGATCAAATATCGCTTTGGCAAAGTTCAAGCGTACGCGACTGGGCTTACGAAAGCATGGCTGTTCGCCAACAAATTTATATGGTAGACAATCCTGATCGTTTAGGTTATCATTATGCATACAATCAAAAAGAACTACTCGACCAAAGAATGCTTCAAGCAGGCATACGATTGGCAGGTTTGCTAAATCAAATTTTGGGCTGATGTTAGTTTTTGATTGTCCAAACCTAGAGCAACTCGACAAGGCTGCTCAAGAAATTGCCCAAAGAAATTTTGAGGAGAAAGTTTGGCTATTATCAGGTGATATGGGCATTGGAAAAACTACCTTTGTAAGCCATCTGATGAAGCATTTGCAATGCGATGATGTCATTAGCAGCCCTACTTTTTCATTGGTTAATGAGTATGAGCTCAACTCAGGCGATAAAGTATATCACTTTGATTTTTATAGGATTAACGATGAATTTGAAGCCTTGGATATGGGCGTTGAAGAGTATTTTTATTCAGGTAATTTATGCTTGGTAGAATGGCCACAAAAAATACTAAATTTATTGCCTGATCATTATTTGCTTATTTCACTTACTTTAGTGGGTGAAAGTAGACGCATTACCATCAAATCATCAACATTATGAGCATCTCTCAAAGTATTGTAAAAGAAGCTTGGCAATTGAGCCCACAAGAAGAAAAAATAGAGATACAAAATAAAAGAGGCAAATTATTTATTGGGGTTCCTAAAGAGATTTGGTTACAAGAAAAAAGAGTGCCTATTACCCCCGAGGGTGTAAGGCTGCTCACCTCCAATGGTCATGAGGTTAAAATTGAATCGGGTGCAGGATTGGGGGCCCGATACTCCGATCATCATTATTCAGAGGCTGGAGCATTGATTTGTTACCATGCAAAAGAGGTTTTTGAATCCAACATTATTCTAAAGGTAGAGCCTCCTTCCGTTAAGGAAATTGAAATGCTCAAGAGCAAGCAATTGCTGCTTTCTGCTTTGCAACTCAAAACACGCGACAAGGAGTTTTTCAAAAAATTATCTGAAAAAAAGATTACAGCCCTCGCTTATGAAAATTTAAAAGATGAGGATGGAATAGTCCCTATAGTGCGCTCTATGAGTGAAATAGCCGGCAATACCTCATTGCTGGTAGCTGCTGAGTATTTGAGCAATGTAAACGAAGGCAAAGGCTATATGATGGGCGGAGTTTCGGGTGTGCCACCTACTGAAATTGTAATCATAGGTGCTGGTACTGTGGGCACCATGGCTACCAAAGCCGCCTTGGCACTAGGTAGCATGGTTAAAGTATTTGACAAATCTGTTACGAGGCTTCGACGACTTCAAGATCAGCTTCAACAACCCATTTATACCTCCATCATACAGCCTAGCATATTGGCCAAAGCATTGAGCAGAGCCGATGTAGCCATTGGCGCCCTTAGGCCTGAAAATGGCAGAACCCCATGTGTGGTAAGTGCAGAAATGGTAGAACAAATGAAACCTGGCAGTGTCATCGTAGATGTGAGCATTGATAATGGGGGCTGCTTCGAAACCTCAGAGCTTACCAACCACGATGAACCCGTATTTACCAAGCATGGCATCATTCATTATTGTGTGCCTAATATTGCCTCTAGGGTATCTCGGACCGCCTCCTTCTCATTAAGCAATGTCCTTGCTCCTTTATTGATTGAAATAGCAGACAAAGGAGGTTATGAGAATGCATTGAAAATGAGTAAACATCTTCGTTCAGGTTTATATATGTATAATGGTATACTTACCCATAAAGCTATAGGCGAGTGGTACAACCTTCCTTATTCGGATGCTGAACTACTCACAGGTATATAGTACTAAGCTTGAACATTTAATAAAACAAAAGAGGTAGTAAAACTAAGTTCACTACCTCTCTTTTAAATAATACAAAACAAAATTTAAAGAGCTTTTTTTACTTAAAAAAAGGCTTGAAATTCGTTTATTCCATGGGCTTAAACAGCTCCTTGATCAATCATGGAATCAGCTACTTTTACAAAACCAGCTACATTGGCTCCACGCACATAGTCTATATATCCATCGGCATCGGTACCATATTGAATACAAGCCTTGTGAATATTTACCATGATGGAATGTAAGCGTTGATCTACCTCTTCCGCTGGCCAAGAAAGGCGCAATGAGTTTTGAGACATTTCCAAACCAGAAGTAGCTACACCACCCGCATTGGAGGCTTTGCCAGGGGCAAATAAGATTTTTGCCTCATGAAATACGCGAATTGCATCGGGTGTAGAGGGCATGTTAGCACCTTCGGCCACACAAGTTACCCCGTTAGCTACCAGTGTTTTTGCATCATGTCCGTTGAGCTCATTTTGTGTAGCACATGGCAATGCTATATCACAAGAAACTTCCCAAGGAGTTTTACCCTCTATGAATTCACAACCAAAGTGATCAGCATACTCTTTTATTCTGCCACGTTTCACGTTTTTAAGTTCCATTAAAAAGGCAAGTTTTTCTTCATCAATGCCGTCTTTATCAAAAATATAACCTGAAGAATCAGAGGCCGTTAATACTTTACCACCTAATTCAGTTGCCTTTTTGATTGCAAATTGGGCTACGTTGCCTGAGCCAGATACAACCACCCTGCGACCCTTGAAATCTTCACCTTTGGTGGCTAGCATTTCTGCTGCAAAATAAACCACTCCAAAACCTGTAGCTTCCGGACGGATCAAAGAGCCCCCCCAGTTGCGACCTTTGCCAGTAAGTACACCAGTAAATTCATTGGCTAAACGCTTGTATTGGCCAAACATATAGCCAATTTCGCGGCCACCTACGCCAATATCACCAGCAGGCACATCCGTATCAGCACCTATATGTCGGGTAAGCTCCGTCATAAATGATTGGCAAAAACGCATTACTTCGTTGTCGCTTTTTCCCTTAGGATCAAAGTCGGCTCCACCTTTGCCACCTCCCATAGGTAATGTAGTAAGCGAGTTTTTGAAAACCTGCTCAAATCCTAAAAATTTAAGGATGGAAAGATTTACCGAAGGGTGAAATCTCAAACCGCCTTTGTAAGGTCCAATGGCCGAGTTAAATTGAACTCTGTATCCGCGATTTACTTGAATTTCGCCTTGATCATCAATCCAAGGCACACGAAACATGATTACCCTTTCTGGCTCTACCATGCGCTCTAGCACTTTGGCTTTTTTGTATTTAGGGTTCTCTTCAACAAAGGGAATTACCGTTTCGGCAACCTCCAATACTGCTTGCAAAAATTCTGGTTCGTGACCATTTTTCGCACTTACCATAGCCATAAAGCTATCGATTTGGGCTTGATACGTTGACTTCATAAATTGTAGATAGATTTTTTAAAATGTTCTATAAAAAACGGAGTAAAAGTATAGCATTTGATTGAGCTGCTATAATTTATAAGTAGTTGATTATAAGCAAAAAGGCGCCCACAGTATGCTGGAACGCCTTTTTATTTCGTGCATGGACCTCTTTTAGGTCTGATTGTTTTAGAATTTAATTACCCAAGCGCTCTTAACTACGGTGCGTACATTGGGCAAGTCTTTTAGGGCAGCCGCTTGTGAATCGTATGATTTATAGATGACCCTGTAGGTTTTTAGTTTTTCAACATAAACCACAAACATATCGTCATTAGCTAAAGGAGTTTTGGCGACAAAATCTTCAGCTTTTCGTTGCGATGGGAAGCTGCCTATAATAATTCTATAAGCTTCTGTTTTAACAGCTTCCATAGGGTCTACCTGCTTGGTTTCTTTAGCTGATTCTTCAGTTATCTTAGGCACATTGGCTATATAAGCTCTTAAGGTATCTACCTCTTCTGAAAGCGATTTGATGATCACATCTTTTTCTTTGAGCTTCATATCGGCAGTAGCTTGAGCATTGGCTTGAGCACCTTGCAGGTCTTGAAGCTGTGTGTTCATTGATTGATATTTTTTCTTACTTACTTTCATTTCTCCTTCTTTGATAATATTACGGAAATAGTAATGAACACCAAAATTGAAAGCTATGTAAGAACTGCTGGTGTTGTTTTCACCATTTTTTAAGGCGTCTAAATAGGGGTTTGTGAGAAGAGAGTGGGTTTCTAAACCTACAAAAGCAAATAAATCTTCGCGCACGGGTATGGCCAATCGCCCGCCAAGCAAACCAGTGGCACCCAAGCTCAATGAGCCTCTATTGGATGGAGTGGTGGAAATGGTGGCATCCGTGGCTCTGTTGTACAATCTCGAATAAAATGCATTAGCACCAATACCTAAATCTACTTCTAATCTATATTTTGAAGCTTTATTTAATAAAGGAAGTACGTTGATTCTTCCTCTCAAGGTAGGCTGAATAAACGTG